>JANYEU010000039.1 GCA_025362915.1 Chitinophagaceae bacterium
AATTTTCGCCCCCTTTCCTTCTTTTAGGGCCATGGCCCTAAAAGAAGGAAAGGGGGCGAAAGCCCCAATTGCAATTGACACAGTTTAAATTACATTCCCAAAAGGTGTGTTATTTTCTAGTAAATTAATACAAGAAGATGAGAACACAAAATAAATCTTTCAAAATATATCGATAATAATTGTTTGAATAGTTTTTTTTTGAAGAACGCGATTACTCTATTTCTAGAGCGGGCGTCTTTTTTATATGCCAAGAATCTCTTTATCCTATTAGGTAACCCATTATCCCCCCCAGCCTGCTACCCCTATATCATAACCTCATTTTCTATGGTATGGATATTTTTCGTTACATCTTTGATAATCTCTCCTTCTTCAAAAAATGGCATGAAGGATGTACTTAAAACCTTCTGCGACAATTGATTTCAATCAATAAAAACATACTTAAATCCTCCTCCTCAGTGGTTTCTGTGTCATCTGTGGCAGTGATTTCGCTCCATTCATGGCTATTATTTGTCACAGATGCCACCGATAATACAGAAAAAAAGAAGGAATATGAATTGTCGAAGAGGTCTATTCAAGCATGCAAAGGCTAAAATCGTCCATAAATCCTTATACACTTATCATTAACTACCTATAACTAAATAGTTGACCTGATAGAACCCGACCAGATAAACCCAACAAAGAAGAGTGCATAAATAATAGAAATCCAAGTGGCAATTGGCATACTGAAACAAGCCGCCAAACAACAAAGCAACCCCGTAGATAGGATGATATGGCTGAATAATACCCTCCCTCTTGCCTTGAATGGCTGAATAGGAAAATCTATCTCATTAAATAGGATGGCAAAACTGGCCACTACCACCACCACAAAAAGATAATTACTATTGGCAAATAGCACTACCCCCAATAAACATAAGGCTACCAATAAGGAAGAACCCACCATGCCGGCACTCCATTTTTCTTGGCTGGATAATATATAATGACCGTGCGGGGTAGCCATCAGGTAAAGGTTTGCGAGGGAGCTGCCAATCCATGAAAAGATAACTATGGCAAAATAAATAAGCATTACGGTGTAACAGAAATACTGAAAGGGAGAGTTTTCGCCGGCGGTATTGATGCCGGCAACCAATAACCACAAGCCGAAGATGATGCCCATCCGTAGCTTTTTGTTTTGCTGACTGAGCCACAGATTACTTTGCAACAACCATTTATAGAAGATTAGCTTTGACTTTAGGGCCGACTTATACCCCTGCTTTGCATAAGCATAATTGGGGTTTATGCGTAACGCCTCCTTAAAATGCACTTCGGCATCCTTATGCCGTCCCTTTTCTAGATGATGCCAGCCATAGTTGGTGTGGGTTATATAGTTTTCTGGATCTATTGCCAATGCCTCATGGATTGTTTCCCTTGCCTCATCCTTTTTATTGAGGCGAAACAACGCAGTGGAACGTGCATTGAGACAGGAAACATTTTCTGCATCGATAGATAAGCCAGTGTCTGCCGCATCCAATGCCGACTGATAGTCCTTTTCATCCAAGTGTACATGTGCCGCAAGGGCAAAATAACCGGGATTGTATGGAAAGATAGAAAGGGCTTCTTTTAGGTAATTGATTGCCTTTTTAGATTCACTCTTTTGGTAATAGGTAAACGATAGAAGGTAAAAGATATAGTCTTTACTACTGTCGAACTGAAGACATTGTTTCAGGATGGTTATTGCCTCATCAAACTGTCTTGCATCTATCTTGCAATGACCCAATATTATCAGTGCCTCCACATCTTGCGGATCGGATTGTAACACTACGCCCACCTCCCTTTCAGCTTCTTTAAGGCGCTTCTGCTTCCTGAGCAACTCAGCCCTACGTAGTAAACTATCCCTATCCAGCATATTTAGTTATGAGTTGAAAGTTGAAAAATCGAAAGCCGAAAGTAGTTAGTTTTTAGACTTATAACTTTCGACTCACGACTTTCGACTTTTAACCTATTTTTTAATCTTCAAGTAATCCAATATATCATTGTACAATCCAGTCTCATTGGAATACAAAGCGTAGTTGCGGGCGGTACTAAACCATTCTGCCGTGGTGTTCTTGTGTTGCTTGGCTGCTTTCAACAAGTCTTTGGTGGTCAGCTTTTCTATTGAGCCTTTAGCCAATGATTCTTCCAGTTTGTATTCGGTGGCAATATCAACCACCGCTTTTAAATCAGCACCAGAATAATCTTCCGTCACTTTAGCAACGGCTGCCAAGTCTATTACATCAGCAGGTTTTTCTTTCAAATGTTGTTTCAATACTTCTATCCTACCTTCTGTATCAGGCGGAGCCACAAATATCACCCGGTCAAACCTTCCCGGTCTTCTAAAAGCACTATCCACACTCCAAGGTGCATTAGTGGCAGCCAATATCAGTACCCCATCATTATTATGTTCCACACCATCCATCTCTGCCAAGAACTGATTGATAACATGGCGCATACTGCTTCCTTTCAAATCGCTACGGCTAGCACCAATGGCATCCACCTCATCAAAGAATAACACACAAGGGGCATTCTGTCTTGCCTGTGCAAATACTTCGTGCAAGTTCTTTTCGCTGTTGCCCATCCACATATCAAGTATGTCGTGCAAGCCAATATTGATAAACTTAGCATCTATTTCGCCGGCAGTTGCCTTTGCCAAATAAGTCTTTCCACAACCTGGAGGACCATACAATAATATACCACCACCAGTCTTCTTACCAAAAGCTTTGTATAAGTCAGGATTCTTTAGTGGTTGGATGATCTTTAAGGAAATTTCGTTCTTCACCTTCTTCATGCCACCCACATCCTCAAACTTAAGGTCAGGCTTTTCCATCAAATAGCTGGTTCCATCATCTTCAAACTCCTGTCCGCCAAACATATCATCTATGTCATCCTCTAGCTCGTCATCATCAAAACTATTGCGTTTAGAACCAGCAGTTGGCATACGGAGTATTCCATCTATCTCATCATCCTTAAATCCGGGTGCTTGCTGCAATACCTTTTTGTATATTTCCACAGCTTCATTATGAGAGTTTTCCTTTATCAGACATTTTACATAAGGCACCAACTCCTCCCCTGCTATCTTATTATCAGCCAATAAAGCCTCATATACTAGGATGGCAGCAGAGAATTTCTTTTGTTTATAAAATACGCTCACCAAGCCTTTACGGGCTTTATCGTTACCGTAATTCCTGTTTAATATCTCTTGATATTGTGCGGCCGCATCATCCAGCATAAATCCTTTTATCATCAGCTCTGCCAAATGCAAACGCAATGGTATATTATCTGGCGAAAAAGATAACGCTTCCTTCAATTGTTCTATTCCTTCATTCATAGCCTTTCTTTTTTAGTCGTAAGTAGAAAGTCGTAAGTAAAGAACCCATAGAAATTAACTCCTACTTTTCACTTTCGACTTTTGACTTTCAACTTATCTAGTATAACATCCTTACCTTAATCGTTTCTTTCACATTCCGTAAAAGCTCTGCAGCTTGGGTAGATAATTTCTTATCTACATCCAGCACCACATAGCCAATCTCTTCGTTTGTTTTAAGGTACTGCCCCAATATATTTATGTGGTGGCTAGCCAATTCTGTATTGATGGCACTCAAAACACCCGGTACATTATTGTGTATATGCAATATTCTGTGTGCACCATCTACTGGCGGCAACCCAATTGCTGGAACAGTATGAGACCCATTGGTAATACCTTTTTCCAAGAACTGATACAGCTTAATACTCACATCCTCACCAATATTTGCCTGTGCCTCTTCGGTGCTACCACCTATATGTGGGGTAAGTATCACATTACTCAATCCCTGCAATGGCGAACTAAATTTATCTCCATTCTTTTCAGGCTCCCAAGGGAAAACATCTATAGCAGCACCGCTCAACTGCCCATCCTTCAAAGAATCTGCCAATGCATCCAAATCAACCACTTCTCCCCTAGCATAGTTAATCAATATAGAACCTTTTTTAAAGTTCTTAAGAACGCTCTTATTAATCAAATTCTTTGTCTGCGCAGTTTCCGGTACATGCAAGGAAATAATATCAGATTTACTTACCAAGTCCTTCAATGACTTTGCAGCCACCGCATTACCTAATGGCAACTTGGTTTCGGTATCGTAAAACAACACTTTCATACCAAGGCTTTCTGCTATCACACTTACTTGGGAGCCAATATTTCCATACCCTACAAGCCCCATTGTCTTGCCACGCATTTCGTAGCTGCCTGTTGCCACCTTATTCCAAATACCCTCGTGTGCGGCCTTGTTTTTATCGGGAATCCTTCTTATCAACATGATGGATAAACCTATTACCAACTCTGCAACACTTCGTGTATTGCTGTATGGCGCATTGAACACCGTGATGCCCAATGTGGTGGCGGCCTTTAAATCTACCTGATTTACGCCTATACAAAAACACCCTATTGCCTGTAACTTCTTTGCCGATTCTAAAACCTTCTTTGTTATTTGTGTCTTTGATCGGATGCCCAGCAGATGCACATCCTTTACTGCCTTAATCAACTCTTCTTCACTGAGTGCACCATTCAACTTCGATACGTTTACATATCCCTGATCTTTAAAGTACTTGACCGCCTTGTCGCTAATGTTCTCCAAAAACAAGATATTGATTTTATCTTTTGGATAACTCGTTAATTGTTCCTTGCTCATGCGGCGAAAATAGATTATTATTTTTTAATAGACCTCATCCCTGCTTTCGCAAAGCGTTATTGTGGACATTTTATTACCGGGGCAAGTGTTTATTTACTAAAATGGCATCAGTCAATATGTTTAATTCGTTGCAGGCGATAGACAAAAAAAGAAAAGGCTGCCCAGAACTTTCGTTCCAAGTCAGCCCTGCCTCAAAAAATCACTCTTATTTAAACCCTTTATATTTAGTTAATCTTCACCAATACATCTTCTACAAACTTGGTATTGATAACAACATCTTTCGATTGCAACAAATTTCCTCTGTCTGAATAAATACTAAAGTTAAGACCTTTAATATCCTCAGTGCGTGCCAGTTCCACTGTTTTGTGAAATTGTTTACTGCTGTAGGTTTTTTCGAAAATAACATCGCCGTTTTCATCTTTCACCACAAAAGAAAAATTGCTTCCCTTGGCGTTGTAGTAACTTATATCAAACCCGATGTTATTTGACACATTGCCTACATATTTCACTTCCAACCTATTGGCTTTTGCCGTATCACTTCCGCCATCTTTAAATGTATATGTTGATGCAGATGCGTGCATAGAAATAAATAATGCTGCTGTGAATATGTTTCCTAAAAAAAACCTTTTTGCCACTACGCTTAAATTCACTTTTTTCATAACTATTTAATTTAAAATTAAAAAAAATTAATCACACGACAAGTGTACAGTTGCTAGAAGCTTACCCTTTCTTCTTATGGTCACAGGGCGAAGCAGAAGTCATTTTTCGAGCAGGCAAGGCATCCATTAAGGAGAGAGAAACTGGTTTTTAAATACCTGCAGATATACCATTAATACCCCAATGGCAAGAAAGGTAACCCAGTAACTTGTTTTAGTAGAGTTGCATGAAAGACATTATATAACTAAAACGTACATCCAAAAAGGGTTTCACCAACTGACTGAACAGGCTGATAAGGTCTGTAAACAGATTAGTGGGTTCTATTATGGCAGGTTGGACATTAGATACAATACCAGGAAGAATTACTTGAAGGGAAGAGTTTCAGCATCATTGAATTGAATGGTGCAGGCTCCGATCCAACGCATATCTACGACCCGAATCATTCTATCTTTTTTATCTGGAAAGAGATCATAAGACACTGGGTTTACCTGTATAAAATCTCGGTAATAAATAATAAAAAAGGCAACAGATACCTAACCCCAAGGAAAGCTTACAGATGTTTAGGGATAATACCGCTTATGACAAGACGCTGAATGCGCAGCTCATGTAAGAAAGGGGAATGTAATTTAAACTGTGTCAATTGCAATTGGGGCTTTCGCCCCCTTTCCTTCTTTTAGGGCCATGGCCCTAAAAG
>JANYEU010000099.1 GCA_025362915.1 Chitinophagaceae bacterium
GCACAAAGCAGAAAACCTACATAAAGAAAATAAAGGCTCAACGCATTGCAACCCCGAAATATAAAAATAACAGGTTGGTTGTTATAATAAATGTATTGCATGGTGTGCAGCCCACCCAGCTTATCGTCGTCAAAAAAACGTTGAGGAACAGTTGTGAAGCCTGTTTTGTAACCATTGTTCAAACAATAGGAAGTAGCTTTTGCTGTCTCTTTGGTAAGCCAGTTGTCCAGCCTTCCATTAGGCATGATGATATAGCCATATCCTATATACCAAAAGACCAACAGGAGCAAGGCTCTTATAACAAAATTTCTTAGCACTGTTGGTAGTTGCTGCCATTTGGCAATGGTAACTTTATAAAATAAACTCTTTACCATCCACATCATTTGTTATATATTAATTTTCTTTTCTTTCTGCCACATTTCTCGTTAGTTTCCAATAAGAAAAGTGGCACCTAAGTGGTTTGCTTTGGTTTGTATGCCGCTTCAAATTGTTCGGCCCATTTAGCTCTGAGCTGCCTCTCATAATCATCACTAGCCAACCGCTCTTTCCTGAAAACTTCTAAAAACCCAGTTATAATCAACAATTGCGATAATCCATTGCCCAATGCCACTATCATATACCATGTATGTGAAGTTTCCACAGTAAGCTGAAAATATAAATAGGCATACGCCATATTGGCTATTATCATGAACAAGACCGCAGGAAGGAGCATGTATATAATGGAAGTTCGCTTTTGAACACTGACTGTTGCCACTGTTGCTGCCAATAAAGAAACCAGCATAAGTCCATCTAGATAGAAGGGTATGTTGTCCCAGCTAAACACAAGATGCAAAACACGCCTAAAAAACAGACCCGCAATGGGTAATATGACAATAAATAGTACCAGCCACCTCTTGTTTTTTTTAACCTTGGCTTCAGTAGATAAACCCTTCTGTAATATAGTAGTTAATAATATAAAATAGAGTGGATAAATGAATAGATACAGGCTCACACAAGCAGTGTGTGCCAATGAATCAGATAAAATGGCAAGTATATCGGATGCCCATGATACTACTATTGCCGCCAATACCAAGCTTATTTGCCTGAATTTATCTGCCTCAATATCTACCATTACCCTTGTAAGCATGTAAATTCCCAGACAGGGCATCATCATGGGTTTTGTATAAATCCTATCCTCAAACTGTCCGTTATACAATAGATAACAATCACCAAACATTGCTATCAGGTATAAGAAGAAAAATAGTGACCTTTCAAAGGGTTTATCCATTATTGGTAGTATTATCTTTTTGTGTTGCTAGTGACATTTTATTAAATCGCTTCAATCTCCCGTACTTTCGAATATCTCATCTGGTGCACTAGATGAAACATTCGAAAGGATGGGCAAATTAGGGAGAAATAACTAAGCGAAATGTAAAATTGCAACTACCAACCAATCAAAAAAGGTGAGATGCTACCAAGAAGCATCCCACCCAGTTATTATTAAATAGAAGGTTCAATCTAGTATTTATACCTCTTGCTGCTGCTTCTTTTTTGCAAACTTCTTGCAGGCATACGCCACACCCGCTGCTGCCAACAGACTTACACCACCATCTATGGGTGCACCACCTGCTGGATGTGCAGGGGCGGGGGTACCGTTTGACTGGGTTCCACTGCCCACTGTGCCAGGACCTCCCGGATTTGCCTGTGCATTTGCCTTTATTGTGGTTGCAGTAAGCACCACTGCCAGTATCCCTATTTTTATGACTGTCTTTTTCATTCCTTTGTTTTACTAATTGTTTGTTGTTAATGATAAACTTCCCGAAAGCTTCAAGCTTTCGGGAAGTGGTAACCTGTTATTATTGAATGATTGCTTCTGTACTAGCAACCTTGCCTGTGGCATCGGTAGCCGTAACGGTGTAGCTACCAGCAGCCAACTTCTTACCTAGTACAATGCTCTCCAAGGTGGAGGCTGTGCCATGGTTGATGGTGGTGCTGTAAACAGTCTTGCCTAATTTGTCTATCAGGCTGATGGTGTAGTTGCCCGTATTGCTCAATCCCAATTTGAATGTACCATTGGTAATTGGGTTTGGTGCAATGGTTAACGGTAAATGGTTAACGGTAGCCACTTTAGCCACACTGCTGTAGCTTACCACGCCCAAGTTGTCGGTAATCTTGATGCGGTAGTAAACCGCTGTTGCCGAAGGGGATGAAGCATCCATATAGCTGTAGTTGCCCGCAGATGGGCTTACTGTGGCTAAACTGGTAAAGCTGCTACCATTGGTAGAACGCTCTACTTTGTAGCTAACCACATTGCTTTCGCCTAGTACACTCCATTTAACGGATACCTGTGTGCCTTGCAATTGTGTTGCCGTAAGGCTGATGCTTTTGACAGCCAATGGACTGGTGCCAAACACAATGCTGAATCGGCTGCTGTAGCTGGCAGAATCTGCCTTGAAGCTTACGGTGTTGCTATCGGATAGCAGGGTTTGTGTATGCAACACATTGTCCTTTATATAAGCACTTACGCCGTTGCCTACAAATAGGCTAGCATCCAGTTTTAGGGTATAGGCAGTGCCTTTTACTAGGTTGTACAGGTGCATTTGCAATACATCTGTTGCTGTTGGGTTTGCCGAAGCATTGGCGCAAAGGTCTTTGCCTGCCACCACAAAAGTAATGTTCTCGCCATGGTTGCTAAATTTGGCACCATCGTATTTATCCATACCGCTGGAGAAGTTGCTATTAAACACTGCCACCGCACCATCTATATTCTTGCCGCCCTTAAACAGCCCCGTGGCTATTTTGTTTAGCGGCGCTGTTGTGCCAAATACACTGTAGTTTACGCCATTTAGAGTTGCATTTTCTTTAAATGTCAGTGAGGAAAGAGACGCATTGGCCTGGTTCTGTACAAAGAAGCCTTGGCTGGGTTGGATATATTGGTTGAGTGTTAACCCACCAGCGTAGGTATTGGATGCACCAGTAAGTGTGCCATAATATACATAACCCTCGTAGCTATTGCCCAAGGCATCCGGTACCAGATTGGTAGGATCCAAGTACCAATAACCATCCTGTAGATTGGTATAGCTTAATGCCGTAAAATCTAACACCCTACAATAAGGGTTTGCCACAAAGCTGTAGGCACCGCTGCCTTGCGTGATGGTGGCAGGCACATTGCCCTTTACTAAGGTACCTGTGGCACTCAGCGTTACAGGGCCTGTTGCGGTGTTTACCTGTGTGCGGTAGCCAACACCGGGTACTAATGGTGTGCTTGATAATAGGGTAGAAGACCATCCTGTGGATGGGTAGGCATATACTTGCGAACTATTGAAGGTGCTTACGGTGGCACCAGACACGGCCACACCTAGATCCCTAAAAGCTGCGCCCATGTGTTGCGGTATGTAGGTTTGCACGGTTACATTGCCATTGATGGTGCCATTAATAGGATAATATACTGTAGCCCTAATATTTCCGGCTGCCGAAGCCAAGGTAAGGTTGCCCCCTGTGTTTAAAGTGCCACCATATACTACAAGTGCGTCATACAAATACAAGGCATTACCAAGGGTAACACTACCATTATATACTTCAAAATCAAACAACGAGTTTGCACTAGGGTCAAAAGACAATGTGCCTACATCTCCAAAGATGTTGATAACAGAATTTGATGCACCCCTTATATACCCAGTTCCTGTAACAGCCCTCAATAAATTAGCAAATTGGTTATTTAACGAAAGCGTACCATCCAACTGAATGCCACCTATTGCAGTAAAAGCGGTTAAAGCAGGTTGGTTGGTTGGTGCGGCAGGTATTACTACGTTGTCAAATTGTGTTGGCAATACATTGTTGCTCCAGTTGGTGTTATCGCTCCAGTTGGTGCTGGTGGCACCTGTCCAGACAAAGTTGGGGAAGCTAAACCCTGCCAAGCTAACCGTGCCGCCACCCGTGGTTACGCTTACGTTGCCGCTTGCACCAGTGCCTACTACTGCTGTAATGGTGGTAGCATTAACCACCGTAAAGCTGGTTGCCGCCGTACCGCCAAAACTTACTGCGGTTGCGCCAGTTAGGTTGGTGCCTGTTATGGTTACTGTGGTACCTGTAGCTGCTGTGGTGGGCGTGAAAGAAGTGATGGTAGGTGCTGCAGCAGCCACTGTAACTGCAAATGAAGGAACGCCACTCAAACCAGCTGGATAACCCGACAATGATGCCCTCGACCAACCTATTGTAGGGAAATTGGTTGCAGACCCATCAGAAGAGGCTGTAAAAATAATGTTGCCATTACCAATAACCCATTTGCTACCATCCCAATAGATATAAAAACCATGTTTACTAAACAGTGGAACTCCATTATAAACACCATTATGATAGACATATAACCCATTAAAAGAGTTTGCATATGTCCCCGTTAACCCAGAAACTGTTATGCTTACTATTGTATTAGGATCTTGTGCCTTTGCCTTTGCGGCAAAGAACACCATAAACAGTGCTACCATCAGTAGGTAGCGGGTAAATTTTTGTGCGTGCAGTTTAATGCCGCTACTACCCTGCATTAGGGGCTTTGGTGTGGAGATTTGTACTGTTTTTTTCATGTTGTTGTTTTAAATTATGATTAAATATTTAATTATGATTGAAATGATTAAAATGATTCAATGACCTGTTGTTGTCCTGTCCTTTGCCCCCGTATCCCCTACAGGGCAATGTTATTAAGTTAAGAAATATACGCTGCCACTCCCCGCCTCTGCGTTCTAAAAGTGAAACGTTTTTACCTAAAATGAAGTTTCTCTCTGCGTTTCTCTGTGTGAATAACTCCGCGACCTCTGCGGTTAATTTTTTCTTTTTTCTTAACTTAATGACATTCTCTTACAGGGAGATAGGGAGACCTATTGTTTAGCCATGTATTAAAAAAGACTAGAAAAGAGACCCTGAGAACCAGTAAGAGAAACAATTTAGAACATAAGACCTCCTGATGTAGCCTTACATGTAGTGATTCATTTTGCAGAAAGGTTTTTTCTGTAACTGGGCAGTTTAATGGATATATAAATATGCGTTGTAACTTTAGTATTGCGTTAATAACATATAGATTCGCAATAATACGAATTAATTGTTATAAAAAAACAATTGTGTAACAATTCATTTAGTTATTTGTACACATTTTATTTAAAAGAGGTGTAGTAGAATGATTACAGTTTTTCTCGCCGATGTTGGTGTTCTTCACCAAAGTCTATCTAGTTTGTACATATAATGCACTAAATAATATCCTCTACTTTATTTATAGTTGTTGATGAAGAAGAACCAACAACAGTAAGCAGCTTCCAACAAGGAAGGGTTCGCTTTGAGCGAAATCTTCCTTCTCGCCTATGTTGGTGTTTTTCACCAACGTCTATCTAGTTTGTACATATAATGTACTAAATAATATCCTCTACTTTATTTATAGTTGTTGGTGAAGAAGAACCAACAACAGTAAGCAGCTTCCAACAAGGAAGGGTTCGCTTTGAGCGAACCCTTCCTTAGTAATCTCCCTCCCAAACCCCCATTTTTCCCTCAAAAATCACAAAACGAAAATAATAGGTGTCTTGTAAAAGTTACAAGTGGCATAAATTCTCTAATAGGTGTGTTGTAAAAAATACAAGTGGCATAAATTACCTAACAGGTGTGTTGTAAAA
Organism: Chitinophagaceae bacterium; assembly: GCA_025362915.1. Lineage (GTDB taxonomy): Bacteria > Bacteroidota > Bacteroidia > Chitinophagales > Chitinophagaceae > Parasediminibacterium. The sequence goes on from JANYEU010000099.1 coordinate 5,634, forward strand.
AGAAATGAGTGACCTAAATTCTCTAACAGGTGTCTTGTAAAAAATACAAGTGGCATAAATTACCTAACAGGTGTGTTGTAAAAAGAATTAAGAGGCATAAATTATCTAACAGGTGTGTTATATCTTGAAACGGGTGACCTAAATTATCTAACAGGTGTGTTGTTGCAAGAAAACAAGTGGCATAAATTTTCTAACAGGTGTCTTATTTTCTTGAAACTAGTGGCATAAATTATCTAACAGGTGTGTTGTTTTCTTTTTTTTCGGCATAAATTAACAAAAAATAAAATAAATTAACAAAAAAACAAGAAAAACTATTTGGAAATGTAAAAATAGACCTATATTTACATAGTTCTTTTTAATATAAAAATTGTCGCTCTTATTAGGTGATTACTCCACAATAGCAAAAGTGTAGCCGCAGCAAGGGATATCGCGATGGTTGGTTGAATAGGTTTTCTTAAATCATTTTTCATCACCTTCAAAGTATTTTATCATGGGCAGCACAGTACGCACATTTCCGCAATCTATCATTGGTCGCCAAAAGGCAATGACCACCGCAGTCATTAAAATAGAAGCATCTCCGGCAGACAACATACTGTCCGACACCCTTACCACCCGTCTCAATCTTGGCAATACCAACTATTTGGCTGGCAGTGCTGCCATCACACTCGCCAAAACAACGTACCACAATAAAATAGAACTTGCACGCCCGCAACGCCTATTGATGAAAAAAAATATTACTGGCTTTTACGATTCGGTGAACGGATTGATAGACCGGGGTAAAGCACCTACCTCGGCTCGTGGATACTACAACCTACCCATTACCAACAGGAAGATGCCCAAAATGAATACTGATGCTGATTTGTTGACGGCTGCCGCTATGGTATTGAGTGGCGATATTTTGCGGGTGGCAGCTGGCGGCGTTGCCATGAGCGGCCCCACCATTGCAGAATATACCCTTGTTTACAACCTTGCAAAACCGGCTATCATTGCCATCAGTACTGCAAAAACCGCCGTGAACACTGCCATAAGAAACCTGAAAGCACAGTTACCAGAAATAAAAGACCTTATCAAACATGTGTGGGATGATGTGGAAGCGCATTATAGTATGAATACGCCTGTGGAACGCAGGGTGGAGGCCCGTTTGTGGGGTGTGCGCTATAGAAGTACAGGATTGCCATCGGTGGTTACAGGCAACGTTAAAGATGAATTGGGCGTTGCAATAGCAAACGCCAAAGTGCGCATCATCGGCTCTAGCATCAGCACATTGACAGATGCAGCGGGCAATTTCTCCGTAAACACAAGTCTTTATGGAGACCTAGAAGTAGAAACTACCCACATTAACTTTGAAAAGAATATTACAGATTTATTTAAGGAAGATGGCATTGCAATAGCTGTGGCGGTGGTAATGGCACATGTGTAGTAATAGTAGTGGTTAGTGGATAGTTATTAGATATTAATTAAAAAAAGCCCTTGAAACATACGCTTCAAGGGCTTTTTTATATGACTGAGTATTTTGCTTAATCAAAATATTATTTATGTCAAGGCAATATCCAGTACTTCTTGCATCTGCCGTACATAATGAAACTTAACGCCACTGATGAATGTGCTATCTATCTCCTGCACATCCTTTTCGTTCTGCCAGCACATGATAATCTCTTTTAAGCCCGCACGTTTGGCTGCCAACACCTTTTCTTTTATTCCCCCTACAGGTAGCACCTGTCCACGCAAGGTTATTTCGCCTGTCATGGCCAAGAATGGTTTTACTTTTCTTCCGGTAAAGGCAGAGGTAAGGGAAGTAAGCATGGTAATACCCGCACTAGGACCATCCTTTGGTGTTGCCCCTTCCGGCACGTGTATGTGTATATTCTTTTTAGTAAAATCTTCCTGATTGATGCCCCACTTCTGTGCATTGGCTTGCAGATAAGTCAATGCGGTAGAAGCACTTTCTTTCATCACATTGCCAAGGTTTCCTGTAAGTTTTAGTTCGCCTTTGCCTTCGCTCAGTACTGTTTCTATAAACAGGATATCGCCGCCTACATACGTCCAAGCCAACCCTACAGTTACACCGGGCATGTTTACTGTCTTGTAAATATCATTACTGTAACGGGCCGAACCCAGTATCTTTTCTATTTCGCTTGGCGTAACTGTCGCCTTAATTTCGTTGTTCATCACCACTTCTTTGGCATGGTAGCGCATGATGCTTGCCAATTGCCTGTCCAATTCCCTAACGCCGCTTTCCCTTGTATAGCTTTCTATTATCTTTTCCAGAACCTTATCGGATAGTTTTAGCTTTACCTTATCCAACCCATGCGCAGACTTTTGTTTTGGCAATAGATGTCGCTTTGCAATCTCCACCTTTTCCTCTACAGCATAACCGCTAAGGTCTATTATTTCTAATCTATCCCTCAGAGCAGGCTGAATATTTTGAAGATTATTTGCCGTGGCAATAAATAATACCTTGCTTAAATCGTACTCCAATTCTAAATAATTATCGTAGAAACTATTGTTTTGTTCAGGATCCAATACTTCCAATAGCGCAGAAGATGGATCTCCCCTATGGTCGCTACCAATCTTGTCTATCTCATCCAAAATCATCACTGGGTTGGATGTTTTGGTCTTGCGTATGTTCTGTAATATCCTGCCCGGCATAGCACCAATGTAGGTTTTTCTGTGTCCACGTATTTCGCTTTCATCATGCAATCCACCCAAGCTTACCCTGATATATTTCCTGCCTACTGCGTGCGCAATACTTTTACCCAAGGAGGTTTTACCAATACCCGGAGGCCCTACAAAACAAAGGATAGGGCTTTTCATATCGCCTTTTAATTTTAAAACCGCCAAGTATTCCAATATCCTGTTTTTTATCTTCTGCATTCCATAATGATCATCATCCAATACTTTCTTCGCATTGGTAAGGTCATAATTATCGGCAGTATGTTCATCCCAAGGTAAATCGAGCAATAAATCCAGATGGTTGTAAACAATAGAATAGTCAGGTGTGGTAGGGTGCATCCTTTCTAGTTTCTGCACGCCCGCATTAAATAGGTTCTTCGCAGCTTCAGGCCATTTCTTGGCTTCGGCTTTCTTCTTCATCTCCGCTATTTCCCTTTCGTTGCTATCTCCACCTAGTTCGTCCTTTATACTTTTCAGTTGCTGTTGCAGGAAATAGTCACGTTGTTGTTTGTCTATTTCTACTCTCGCCCTGTTGGTTACCTTATCCTTTAATTCTGCAAACTGGAGTTCGCGTTGCAATAAATGAATCAACCTTTCAGCTCTTACAGAAATGTCGTCTATTTCCAAAAGTTCTTGCTTCTCTGTAAGTTCTACATTTTGATTGCTACTAACAAAGTTTATTAAGAAAGTAGGATTTTCTATATTCTTTAATATGACGGATGCCTCGGTAGGAAGGTTGGGGGAAATCTGTATTATCTGCGTAGCCAAATCTCTAATGCTACTAAGAAAAGCATCAAAAGTTTCACTTATTGGCTTTTCATCCTCATCCAAAGTTCTTATTCTGGCTTTAAAGAATGGATCCTCGCTTGTCATTTCCAGCAGTTCAAACCTTTTCTTTCCTTGAATGATGATGGTAGTGCCGCCATCGGGCATCTTTATTAACTTGATTATCTTGGCAACAGTACCTACCCTACATAGGTCGGCAGCTTCTGGGTTCTCTACATTGGTATCTTTTTGTGCAATTACCCCAATCAGTTTGTCTGCCTTGTAAGCCTCTTGTACGGCTTTTATACTCTTGTCTCTACCAACAGTTATTGGCAATACAACCCCAGGAAAAAGAACCGTGTTTCTCAATGCCAAGATGGGCAACTGCTCTGGAATGACCATGTTTTTATCTTGCTCACTTTCGTTTTCATTTATAGGGATGATTGGCATGAAATCAGATTCATCGTCTCCCTGAAATAGTATCCTGTTCTTCGTCATAATAATTGTTCAATAATTAGTCAAAATGTCATTATGTTTTTTGCTTAATCCAAAAAACATAGGCGGCAGCATATTCCAATATTAATGCCATCCGCCAAAAGGGTATCAGTAAGGTACAAATTGGCGTGTTGGTATGTGTATAAATGAAAAAGAGGCGTCCCTCCCACGAGATCGCCTCTTCCTAAAACAAACAACAACCCTAATTATTTCCCAACTATCTTATAAGCTATTTTGTCTCCATCCTGTACCTCTTGGTAGTAAACATTATCTGTGGATTCATAATACTTTTGTCCATTCAGATAAACAGTTGAACAGCCGCTAGGTAACTGTGGCACAACGTCACCCACTTGAGGTTCATATATAACCTGTGGTGTTTTAGGTTGGTTTAGTTCTCCATTAGTACCCACAACATGATAAACAACATTATTGTTGGCATCCAATTCTTCTTGGTAATAAGTGCCATTACACTCATAATACTTGTTGCCATTTACAACAACTTCCTTAGAATTATTAGGAATTGAAGTAACCCTTGCACCCAATGGAGGGGTAACTATTTCATAATAATTGTCGTCAGTCCTTCTATAAAAAACACTGTTGTAATAGTAATAAGGGTATCCATCATAATTGAAACTATAGTAACCAAAAGGCAACCATCCAAGCCTTAAACCTAAAGTAGGATAGAAGGGGTATATTGCATAAGGACTAAATACATTCAAGCCATAACCTCTATACCCATAGCCTTCATGACCACCATATCCTCCATATCCATTACCACCTCTTCCACCATAATTTCCTCTTCCATATCCAGTATTACTATATCCCCCATGATTATGTCCGCCATTTCCACCACCAAAATAACCATAATTAGTATTGGTTGGATGACTAGGTCTTGCGAAACGATCGCCATTACCGCCAGCATTATTTGCTCCTGAACCAAAAACTACTGGATTAGATGGTCTTGAGGGTACACCCATATGATTACCTCCATTTACTGGAGGAGCAACATTTGGCACATGCGAAGTGTTACTATTTCCATGGTAAGAAGGCGCCGGTGCCGGCGCCGGACTATTGCTTACGCTTCCTCCACCTCTGGAAATGCCCTCGCCTCTACGTTGCGCAGTTACAGTTGATACAACTACCAATGAAGTAATTATTGTTGCTGCAATTGTTTTTATTAACTGAATCTTTTTCATGATTGTTCTTTTTATCCTATTACTATCAATACAAATTTCGTGTAAAAGATTAATTTGAAAATGTTAACTCCTAATATAGAAAACAAAAATCGGCAAAAGCCTTCTATTCTCCGCTATCAACCCAGATACGGGAAACTCTCTAATCATCAAACCTAACCTTTGTCTTTGGTACCATCTTCAATTTTGTTAATAGTATCTGCTTCAATTGTATCTTCACAATCTGCCCCATTGTCTTTGCCCGTAAAAATCTCTTTTGCTTGAAATGTTCTGCCAGTTCTGCTGCAAGGTTGGTAATCTTTTCTGGTGGAGATATGGCATCATGGCACATTATATCTATCAACTCCTTCATCCTATTTAAAGCAGATGCCATCCTAAACACAACTTTTGTTTTTTCTTCTGCCTGATATTGTACAATAGATTCTTTGTTCAAACATTTAGATACCACTTCCACCATTGGATAATTATCTTTAAAAAACTGCGGCAGATAAATGTTCTTTCGCCCTTCATAACTCTGCTGGTCAAAGTCTATTGCCCTTATAACGTATTGTGTATTCTCAATATCTGGCGTAATGTCAACCACAAAGTTATAGCTGCGCATATCCCCCAAAAGCCGCATAAAACAACGCTCATTAAACTTCACAAACTCTTTTGCAAAACGAACTTGATTGGTCTCTGGATGATGCAGGTAATTTTTTATAAATTCATCTCCCGGTATGCCCGGTATATGTTCTTCTATCAGTGTTTGTTTATTGGTAAAATAAGTAATCCTGTCTGGCGATAATAAATGCTCCAGTTCCAATCCATACACCCTATTGGCATCAGCTTTTTTTATATAATAGTAATCTCTGTTGTCGTTGTATTTATTAATAATCCGTATCCTGAATGGCTGACTGTTGCCAAATGCACAAAAGTCTATCCGCTCCACATCCAGTTGTGTAACAAAGCTAAAGTCTCCTTCTGTTTTTAGTATGGCATATACTTTCACTAATTCCTCCCGAAGGTATTGCCACTCACGCATATCATACGAAACCGTTTCCCAGTAAGCGTCCTTTCCATTTTTATCTTTTAAAGGGATGGTGTAGTTAAAGCGTTGCAGCACTTCATAATGCACTGGCAAGGCAACTTCCCTTCCATACTTTATAAGGTAATTTCGCAAGTCTGGATTAATAGGATAGATAGGCTTCTTTCTACTTGGTTTCGTTTCCTCTCCGTCAACATTTATATCGCTGTGCATACTTTCTTTTTAATATCTCATAACTACTATCTAATATCTATTCCAGCAGCATTGCATCATCATCGTCCACCAAACTTAGGTTTACCGCATCTGCGCCTGCAATCCCTTCTATCGATCCTTTTATATGTACCGCACTCAGTAGTACCCTTTCCAATGCTTTCTCTCTTGCCTTCCATAACTTTTCCATCGCATTTCTTTCATTCTGAATACTTTGCTTCATCATCATAAACCCATCACGTAATGCTTTCCATTGTTCGCCAAATTCATTTCCTACCAAATAATCATACAGCAACACCATCTTATCTCCCTTATTATCTTGGCTCTTCCGCACCTCAAATATCTTTAGCAGTGCATTGCGCAGCAACAGCGCCACACTCTTCACCTCTCCAAACGTACAGATATATACGCCATTCTTTTCGCCAAAACGTTCCATGTCTTTTGGCAATGTCTGCGTCACTATTACCGCCATATCTGCACCAAGCTTGCGCATGTCTGTCTTTAGTTTATCTATCCAGTCTCCACCAAAGTCCTTTGTTCGCTTGCTTTCATAAATAATCTTCCCTGCTTCTATGCCAAACTTATTCCGTACCACCTGCACACAGTCTGCACCACGCACCCCTTTCCCTACTTCTTCTATTGTATCAAATGGAAAGGTTGTTTGTAAAAGTTCTTCTAGCAGTAGTTCCTGTACTTCACCTTGCAACTGCATACTGCCCTGCTCCGACTTTCTGCGCATCTCCTCCGCCAGTTTCTTCTGGTCTTCCAGTTGTTTCTCTAGCTCTTTCAGCTTCATTTGATAGTCGTTTTCCTTTGCCGCACCCCTTTGTTCTTCTATCTTTCTAATGTCGTCCGTCAGCTTCTCCCTTTCTTTCTGCAATTGTAGTTGCACGCTTAGTTCCAACTCTTGTTCGCGTGTTTTCAGGGCTTGTTCCATCTGCAAAAACTCCAATTCTTTCTTGCGTGCTTCCTTTAGTTTTTCTTCCGAATCGCTGGCAGACTGTTGCAACAACTTCAGTTTGTTTTCATAATCCGAAGCAATGCTTTTTGTGATGGATTCCTGCAATTCAGCTTGCAACCGTTGTTTCTCTTTTAGCAATGCCTTGGCGGCTTCCTCTTCTTTTTGTTGCAGTTGTAGCTGATAACCCGCTTCTTTCTTCCTGAATTCCTCATCTTTTTTCTTCTCCCACTCCATCATCTGCGTCCGCAATTCTTTCTTTATCTCATCTTTTCCTGGTTCAAACTGATGATTGCAATTGGGACAGGTAATTATAAACGACGCCATACTTAAATAAATTATTTTTCAAAACTATACCAAATAGTGTTTTGAGGGTAATGTTTTTATTTGGAAAAAATTGGAATAATAGCATTTGATGTTTCTATGGTCTTTTATAATGATCTGTGCAGTAAACTTCATAAAAGATTACTGCACTTCGCCCTGAACATTATCGTTCATCAATCGCCATATAATATGTAGATGGTTAATCGTTATTCCAAAACTAAAAACTTGTATCAGCCTTTCTTTTGCTAAATGTGCAAGACTACCAGTAATGATGTCGTTGCTTTATCTTATTTTGGTAGGTGTTTCTAGTTTAGTATTGGATCAGCGAGACCGTGTAGCATCTGATTTGGCTTGCATATCGGGACATAGTGCCTTTATATTACTTTAATATTTTAAGTTTTAAGGTAATCCTTCGCAAAGTTTAAAAGTTTTTTAGGATGACCAGTTGCATGGGCTTTAGATAAAGCCTTATATAAGACATCCTTATTTCATTAAACACGTCATTAAACACTTGTATGTTTGAGTTGGTATCATACCCATATATTGTTCGTAAAAAGCTACTTTCCTCGGTACTAGGGCAATTCAGCATGATAAACTTTTCATAAGCCTCCGATTTTGAAGCATTATACACTAATACAATTTCCTTTTCTTGCATTCTTATTGAAAAAGAAAGGAAGTTGGCATTAGGTATGTCAAAAACCAAATCTGATTTGTATTTAGAGATTTTATTGCTGTATATACACCCATTCTGGGCAAAATAATTGTGTTTTTGTAACTCTACCAACAATTGTGTGGCCTGTAAAGGAACCTCAATAAAGTTTGTGTATTGCAAAAAAGCGGTATCGGCATTATAAATGGGCATGTTTTGCAATCCAAAAAACCGGAATGCAATGCCAGCTATTAATTGTTCATTTTTTAATTCCTCTATTTGTGGAATAACCAAATGAGTATGATTCTTTTTTACAATGCTAAGAACAGGAAAATTTGGCATAACACCAGTGGACGCAAATGGCAGCATAACAAAATGTTTTAAATAAACTTAATACTGAAACTGAATTATCAGAATGTAAAGGTGGATGGAAGTGTAGGAATATTTGTTACACAATTTTAGAAATAATTTATATAATTTGGGTATTTTGGATGTATTCTATCTACAATCGGGCGAATGAGATACGAAGCAATATTTAAGAAATAAATTTGGCCGGTTAAAAATGAACATAGTAATATTAAATATAATAGATGGGCGCAACAAAAACAGAACACTTTTCAGATAAGCAAAATGAAATTGCCATACTGGCAAACGCATTGGGACATCCGGCAAGAATTGCTATCATTGATTATTTGCTAACAGTGGATACTTGCATTTGTGGCGACATAGTAATTGCTTTTGGCTCAAGCAACAGTTTCGCAACATTTGAAAGAACTGAAAAATGCGAGACTTATAAAGGGCAGCATTGAGGGAACTGCTAATTGTTACTGCATTGACGAGAATGCCTTAACCAAACTACAACACTATTTCGGAAACATCTCAAGCAAATTAGCAAAGATTAAAGGACAGTTAGGCACAGGCCACAGAGCGAAGATGAAAAAAGTGAGTATGTAGGACAATCTTTAAACCATCCACCCCACGAACATAAAACGCATCATTATTATTAAAACAGGCAGTTCCATAAACCAATAGTCCTACATTTACACCCTCAATCAGGTAAGATTTAATTGTTGATTAATATTCTTTTTTATGGAAATAATTCATGTGAGTGCCGAGTGTTATCCTGTAGCAAAAGCGGGCGGTTTGGGAGATGTGGTGGGGGCATTGCCAAAATATCAGTGCAAGGCGGGGCATTTTGCCAAGGTGGTAATGCCGATGTATCGCACCAAGTTTTTGTATAATAACGAGTGGGTGGTGGATTATAAGGGGCATGCCTATCTTGGGGAGTATCATTTTGAGTTTACCATCATAAAGGAAAAGACAAATAAACTGGGCTTCGATCTGTATCTGGTAGATATTAATGGGCTGTTGGATAGAGAAAAGATTTATGGTTATGGAGATGACCCTCAGCGTTTTATCGCCTTTCAGATTGCTGTTCTTACATGGTTTAGTTCTTGGCAGCATCAGCCAGACGTTATTCATGTGCATGACTACCATGCGGGGCTGATTCCTTTTATGATGAAGAACTGTTTTGTTTTCAGGAAGCTTGCTTTTGTGAAGACGGTACTAACTATCCACAACGCACAATACCAAGGCAACATAGGGTGGGATAAATACCATTATCTACCTGCATTTGATGATTTCAAATGGGGCGATTTGGATTGGAAGAATGATATTAATCCATTGGCCAGTGCCATCAAGTGTGCATGGAAGGTAACTACCGTAAGCCAAAGCTACATGAATGAGTTGCGGTATAAAAGTAATGGACTGGAAGCTTTGTTTGAATACGAAAAAGGAAAGTGTCAAGGTATCTTGAATGGGATAGATAATGAGGTGTGGAATCCTGCAACGGATCCTTATCTAGACTATAACTTTACTGTGAAGGGCGTAGCTGCTGGTAAAAAGAAGAATAAGAAAAAGATTTGCGAAGAATATGGATTGGATGAAACATTGCCACTATTTGTATTTATTGGACGGCTGGTAGGGGAGAAGGCTGCCGATATATTGCCCGGTGCATTTAAAAATGTATTGTATCACCAGCATGGCAAGGCTTGTTATATGGTTTTGGGTAGCGGCGAAAAGAATGTAGAAAACGAGTTGTTTAATATTACCAGCGACAATAAGGGATACTATAATACCTATATAGGATACGATGAAGCGTTGAGCCATAAGCTATATGCTGCGGCGGATTTTCTGTTGATGCCGAGTAGGGTAGAACCTTGTGGACTGAACCAAATGTATGCCATGCGTTATGGTACTGTTCCTGTAGTGCGCAGTACTGGTGGATTGATAGATACGGTTACAGATATGGGCAACTGGGAAGGATTTGGCATTAGGTTTAACAATGCAACGGTAGATGATATTGCACATTCTATTTGGAGAGCCATTGAAGTGTATAAAAGCAAGCCCCAAATGGATGCCATGCGCAAACGCATGATGCAAATAGACCACAGCTGGGAAAGCATGGTGGAAGCTTATACCAATGTGTATTAGTATATTAAGGTTATTCCATAATAAGATTTATTATAGGGATTAGATGCTTTGACTATACGTAAGGCACGAAGTAAATAAGATTACTTCGTGCCTTAAAATAATGAGATGATTAAAGCTCATTGCCAATAATGGGTAGTCATTAAACTTCTTACACCAACGTAGGAAACCTGTTTACATTCTTGTAATAAATATATACCGCAGGCTCTTTCCCCATGGCGGTAAACCATTGCTGACAATAAGGTGCCATCCAGATGCTATCACCCTTCTTTATCGGATACCACTGATGATCGAGCATATAAACACCCTGCCCTTGTAGGTAAATCAATCCATGCTCCATGATATGCGTTTCAACCATTGGCAGATGTCCGCCACTATCATAAGTAAAGATGTTTACCGCCATATCAAACGATAATTCATCGGGTAATAAAACCTGCAAACGCAAGGCATCATCACCCAGATAAGAAGGTCCCGGTACTGTTGCTGCATCACCAAACAAAACTCCTGGCACATTATAACCAGCCAAGTATTCATATACTTTATGGAAAGTGAGTATTTGTGTGCCTTCGGTTATCTCACTAAAAGCATATTCCTTACCAATGGGCACATACACAAACTGACCGGTAGCAAGTGTTTTTGTTTCTCCATCTACCGTTGCCGTTGCCTCACCACTAATGATATAGAAAAATATTTGCGTCTCTTTCGTTGTGCCTACCACCTTACAATCTGCCTTAGCAGTAATTAAAGTCTGACAAAGTTTTGCCCCCATTGCCTCGTTGATAATCACGTTTACTGTGCAGTTTGTCCAGCCCGGCACGTTACTGTTAATATATCCGTCGGGCGCAATTACTGCGTGATTGCTCTTTACTACACTTCTTGTTAATGCTGATATTTCCATTTTAATTATGATTAAATGATTTGAATGATATAAATGACAAAGAAAAGATTAACCGCAATGCCCGCAAAGTAAATACAAAGGAATACAATACTCATTTGCTTATTTTTCTTTTTCTTAGTGCATCTTTCTGCCTTTCTGTCTTTGTGGCGAAATAACTTAAAATTTAAAATCTAAAAT
>JANYEU010000123.1 GCA_025362915.1 Chitinophagaceae bacterium
GTAGCCGCAAAAGTTGCGGTGCATAACGGTGCCATTAAACCAAATGGTGCAATTGGTAGCTATTCCATCAAACTGAAGTTCCAGGTATTTGCCCCTGTCTTTGGCATCCAATTTAAAGTTGCGCCTATACCAACCAATACCTCTTTTATGATACCCTTGCGTTGGATTTTCGGTACTATCAAAAGCAGATTCTACAGACCAATCGTGTGGTAAACTCAGCAATCGCCATTTTGTATCGTCAAAAGCAGGGTCGGCAGCACCCCACGATTTTCCCGCTTTGGCATTAGAATAGCTCATGTCCTGCCCTCTGATAATAGGAAAAGGAATATCTCCCAGATAAAAACGCCAACCGTTATCTAATAACAAACGTTCATGCGAAGCAGAAATAGTAGTGGTTTTTGTTTGGGCAATAGATGTTTGACTGATGATGACCAAAGCAATTAAAACGAAAACGTTTTTTTTCATAAGCAAAAATTTTTTTTAGGATGCAATAATAAGAATTTGGTTTAATAATCCACCGCTATAATAGTATAAAACAACAAAGGCATCCGTTTTCGGGATGCCTTTGTTTGTAGTATTCATCTTAGCGAATGCCAATTACAAACTGGTTTGACTAAAAGGCACAAGTGACCAGCTATTGCTGAACACTTGCTCCATTGGATTATAGTTTAACCACCTTGGCTGTCCGTATCTTATTGCCGTAGTGCAACACCAGCGTATAATATCCTGCGGCTACCTGCTGCGTTAGTATGGGGAGGGTGTAGCTGCCCGCCGTGAGCGTACCCGCAGGGTTATTGTACACCACTTTACCATCCATGGTGAGCAATTGGGTAGATACGTTGCATGTTTTTTCCAGTTTAAAGTCTAGAGTGATGGTATTGCCAAAAGGGTTGGGGTAAGTCCTCAACGGTTGTTCTGCCACATAGTTGTTGGCATTGCTGCCGGTGGCTGCCTTAGTGCGCACCAAGGCAAGAAACAGGGGTTTGGCAGGTTCGTTTCGGCTGGGTATAAACTGGTTGATGTTGCCCGACAGGTAAACGCTGTCGCCTATTTTGTCCAGTTGCAGGTTGGCTTGTTTAAACACCGCTAGTTCGACCTTGTCTTGGCTATAATGGTTGGTTTTACTGTATTGCATCTGCTTGAATAGTAACCCTCTTTGCGCAAGCAGCGCATGTACAGGTATTGATAGGCTATCGTCTTCTGCCCATATTCCATTGATGGTGTCCTTATTACAGTTAAGGGTAACAGTTAGCTTATTGGCTTCTATCACGTTTTGCCCGCTCCAGTCATATTTCAATAGGTAACCCGTATAGGTACCGCCCACTTCACTACCATTTACGCTGTGTTCTACTTTTACGTATTTGTTTACCGTGGTGGTTTGCGGCATGGCTTTTTGTGCGGCTTTTATTTTGTTTGCTAAGTTGCCTGCTATTGCCGCATGTTCTGGTTCTTTGGAAGAAAGTTCATCATCTGCATCACCCCAACCCAAGTTAGATGCCTGTATCAACCAATACCTAGCACTGTCCTTATTGGCTGCAACACCATACCCATTGCGGAGGCAAAGACCATAGAAATACATGCTGTTGGACTTGCCCGTGTATGCGCCCTGTGCAAACAGACGGGCTGCCTCTATATAGTTCTGTGTGCAACCAAAGCCTTTGTATAGCATATATGCCTTTAGATAAGTACTTTGCGCATCGTTCAGGTCTGCTCCCTTGCTGAAACATCGGTAGGCATTTTCATACTCGTTGGCATCCTTGTACCATACCAAGGTTATACCAAGCTTTTGTATAGCCCGCATTGGCAGCCTTGGCAAACCACCCTTTGGCATACAGGCTGTTTACACCAGTACCCAGCCCCAGTTTGTAGCACATACCCACGGCATTCATTGCCCTTGTATTGCCTAGGTTGCCCGCCTGTATGTACAATGCCAACGCTTTTTTGGGTTGATAGGTGCTTGGTATGGTATGATCTATAAAATAGTCTGCTTGCTTTGCTAGGCTATCGGCAGACTTGTTTTGCGCCATGGCGGCCATGCCCCAAAAACTGATGGCGGCAACGATTGCCATGTTTATTATTGTTTTCATTGTGTAACTTTTTTAAGTTGTTTTAAAATAATGTTTAAGAACCGATTTTGATTGTTTTCCAGTTATAAACCAGTTGGATTAAAAGGCACAAGTGAACGGGAGTGCCGGACACTTGTGCTAAATTGATGCCGTTTTATTCGAAATTTAGTACCCTGCAAGCACTGACCCATTGCTAGTTGCTGAGCTGGATATTTATCTTAGCGAAACCACACGTGAAACACGTGCGGGAGCAGCAAGTCCGTGGAACACCCTGATTTGACGTGCGCCAACGGGGATGTTAGACAGACCTACTCTAGATGGTTATTTCTCCCAAGGAAACTCATATCCTTCCTTCTTTAAGTCAAAATATCCATTATAGAATATTTTGCCATTTAATTCATAACTTAATATATCGCAGTCGTATGTTTTGTTAAGCAGTGAAGGATGCGTTTGCACCACCAATGTAATATTAGAAAGCACATAAGGTTTCTGCCCTGGGATATAAAATGTATAGACATTTTTGATATCCAGCCCCCTATTGATATTGCCTTCATACCTTTTTCGGATGGAGTCATAAGGGAGTTCTCTTGGATGAATTATAAAGCTATCTTTCAGTATATTATTGCTTAACTCCTTTACTAAAATATTCTTTGCCTGATCGTAAGTAAAGCCTGACACGCTAAACCCTTGACCGTATATTGAATCAGCATGTGCACACATTTTTTCAACTTTGTCTCTATTTTTTTTTGACCTGACGGACTGGATATAAAAAACAAGTATCACTATAAAAATAATACTTCCAATCAATAACAAAATCTTTTTCATTCAATTATTATTTATAAATTATTAAATATGGTTAAACACCACTTAAGTCTTATTTATTACCCTACTAACTTTTAATTTAAGGCATACCCCTAACATACCCCTAATAATTATTTTTAAACGTGTCGAATGAAATTGGGATTGTAGTTCCGTTTGATGTTTTTCCACCTATTGGTCTGTACTTACCCCAAGTGTAAACATCAAAAGTAACCTTTTGATTGGCTAAGTCGATATGCAAATTGCCCCGATATTCTACCCAATGGTTGGGAAATAGAGAAGATGATATATTATCAAGCATATTGGAATTTATAAACATAAATACGGTTCCTCCATTATTTCTGTATGTTTCCATATCATTTAGTGAGGTATAGTCACCTTTTGAAAACAATAAGTTTGTATTATTTTCTACACTAGACATTCCAAGAAAGTCTTGCGCCATTTCAGCAATACCACTAGGAAAAGACATTCCTGCTGTTTGATTAGTCCAAGTGGTAGGGTCATAGTTTAAAAATCCGTTTTGTGAATTTTTCAAACAAGATAGAAGTAAAAAATCTGCTTGAGCCATTGGTATGCCCTCATTAGAGGGGTAACTACTAGAACTTGGATCAACATCAGGCAAGCTATTTGC
>JANYEU010000177.1 GCA_025362915.1 Chitinophagaceae bacterium
TGTAAAGACCAATTTGCTGGAAATATTAGAGGAAGTAAAAAAAGACCTTAAAGAAACCTTGATCGAAAAAAACGCCATTATTGAGGTACACGCCATGTGTGATTGTGATGTGATTCCTTTTCAATTCAGGCAATTGATTAATAACCTGATTAGCAATTCGGTAAAATTTTCAAAACCAGGCGAAAGGCCACATATAAAAATACAGAGCGAAGTGATTAATGGCAACACTTTAAATAATGTTGCCCAGATTGATGCAAAAAAAAGATATTGCCATATTCAAATTACTGATGATGGCATTGGTTTCGACCCAATGTATAAAGCCAAGATATTTGAGGTATTCCAACGGTTGCATGGCAAAACTGAATATTCGGGTACAGGCATAGGACTGGCCATCGTTAAAAAGATTGTGGATAACCATGGTGGTATTATCCTCGCCTCAAGCGAAATAAACAAAGGGGCAACCTTCGATATTTATATAGCTTATTCATAATTAGTGGCTGCCTTCAGTATTAAAAAATGTTTACACGTACCATTTGGAGATAGTAAACATTCATTCTGCTGAAGAATATATATAAATGGCCTTATGTCTAATGGTGAAAGAAAGTTATTATCCTTTATTAAGGTAGCTACTTTTTCATTTTATGATTATGGTCTCACTAATAGAAACCGCTTTAGTTGATAGACGTGGGTACAGCAGGGAGTAAAATATTGAATGTGGCACCACCAAATTCATTCTTCCCAATCGCAGTAATAAATCCATTATGGTTCTGCATTATCTTTTTGCAAATTGCAAGACCTATCCCTGTACCAACATATTTTTCTTTTTCGTGTAGGCGTTGAAAGAGTTCAAATATCCTATCTGTATATTGCTGTTCGAAACCAATGCCATTGTCGCTGATACTTATTTTCCAATAATCGCGAGTTGAAGACAACCCTTTTATAGACGAATCTTTTCCCTCAACAATATCAGAACTTATCTTAATAACAGGATTAATTCCCATTTTCCTAAATTTAATGGCATTGATTCATAGGTTTGATAAAAGTTGGCTAAATTGATTCTGTATAATGTTTAATGTGGGTAAGCTTCCTATTTCAATAGTGGTGTTTGTATCGTTTATAAGTTCTGCCAGTTCATCAACCACTTCATTGGTAATTATAGTTAAATCGGTCTTTGTAAAAACAATCTTAGACGTTTGCAATCTTGAATAATTAAGTACATCCGTTATCAGGTTTTGCATCCGTTTAGATGCAGCCTCTATGCGATTAAAATAATATTGGCTCCCTTCAGATAATTCTTCATATTCTGTATCTAATAACCTACTGCAAAAGGTTCTTATTTTCCGTAGTGGTTCTTGTAAATCGTGAGAGGCAATGTATGCAAACTAGCCTAACTCTGCATTGGTCTGCATCAATTCTACATTTTTTATTTCCAAATCCTTTTGGTATCTTAAGATTGTTTCTTCATTTTTTTTCTTCTCACTGAGATCAGATATGATGATACCTACTGTTTCCAATTTTGGATAAAGTGAAGTAAGAGAAATATAAACGGGTATGATTTCAGTACCTACCAATAGATTTATTTCCCCTTTGCTGTTTCCTTTTAATGCCTGTGCAAACAACTCTTCAAATGCGTTTAAGGAATCCTTATGTATAAAATCGGAAATATAAGAACCAATTACCTTTTCGTAAGGCAGCTTCAGCAATTCAAAGAAGTAGGCGTTGGTATAAACTATCAAAC
This sequence comes from Chitinophagaceae bacterium, assembly GCA_025362915.1. Lineage (GTDB taxonomy): Bacteria > Bacteroidota > Bacteroidia > Chitinophagales > Chitinophagaceae > Parasediminibacterium. The sequence continues at coordinate 1,739 of JANYEU010000177.1, forward strand.
CTTCTTCTGTAACATTGATAGCTCCTTCATTAAACTTTTCAATTAACACACGGTAAGCATAATCGCCGCTTTGTAAGGTATAAACTTCCGATTGGTTATTAGGGTTTATGGCAAACGCATCAACCTGACCGGTCTGTACCGCTTCTGTGAGTTGATCGTATTCGGCAACACGCCTTTCAAGATCTTCTAGCCTCAATAATAATTGTTCCCTAGTTTCCTCTTGCATTACCTATTGTTTTACAATACCAAGTGCTTTTATTACTTTTTCCTTATCAGAAAGGTTGCCTATCAATGTTTTGTGGGTAATGGATTGCGCTTTATAAGCGACGGACTAAATACAATATGTGCTTCCGCAGCTACCTCCGGATTTTTGTAAATGTCTATTATCTCCAATTCAAAATCGTTTGGAATATACTCATTACACAATTGCTTTATATTTTCAATAGCCTCCATAGACCTCGTTGACATCCCCGACACATATAATTCAAGGATAAGCCTGTTCTCTGGTGAAAATGTATTCAATTGTGACGTCATTTATCCTATTGCTTTATTTATTAATGGACGGATGTTTAATCCCACCAATACTTTTTCTTCGTTTGAAAGGTCTCCAATAATTTTTCTAATTGGCTCAGGTACTTTCCTTACCAAGGTTGGTATGGCAAATATTTGGTCACCTTCTGCAAGTTGTGGGTTTACCAATAAATCTATCACTTCTATTGAATATTTTCCTTCCAGATGTTCTTTGCAATATTTGGTAATATTTTTTAAGGCAAGAATGGATTTGGGTGTCTGACCAGCCACATATACCCTTAATTCCCAACATTGATTATTATCGTTTGTCATATCCTTTATTTAAAATAATATTGCTCTCCTAGCTTCCCTTAAGTTGCTAGTTTTATCCCTTCTTCCGAGATAATAAAATCGGTAGGGTTGTTATGATGTCTTATGCCCCTTGATTTAATGATCAACAGGCTACGTTTCCTATTGCCTCCCCTATCTTCGTTTTTCATATTTATCCATGTATCTGCCAGTGAGGAAACTGCTTCAATTGTTGGGTCACTATATTCATATTGAATGGTTGTTAAGGAAGTAAACATGGCATTGATACCATTAACTTTCAATAAATCTATCAACCTTACCAACATTGCCCGTACTTCAAAATTACTGCCAATAGTTATCAGACTGCTTATTGGGTCTATAATTACTGTTTTAGGTTTAAATTCAGTCAGCAATTTATCCAAAACCAGCAAGTGCATTTCCAAACCTTGCAATGAAGGGCGGGAGGCATGTACAATCAAACGCTTTGCTTTTATTTCTGGCTCCAGATTTATCCCTACTGAGCGCATGTTTCTTATTAACTGTGCTGGCGATTCCTCAAACGAAAAATACAATACAGTTTCATTCCTCCTGCAACTGCTTAGGGCAAAGTATCCTGCCAATATTGTTTTTGCCGTTCCTGCTGTGCCTGTTACCAATGTGCTGTTGCCCTTAAAAAGCCCACCCCTGCTAAACAGTTTATCTAATTCGGGCAGCCCCGTAGAGATTATTTCGGTAGATGATTCGTAATCTAACTTCAATGATGTTATCGGTATTACAGATATGCCCGTTTCATCTATCAAAAATGGGTATTCGTTGGTGCCATGTGTAGATCCTCGATATTTTACGATACGCAACCTACGGGTGGCTATTTGTTCTATCACCCGCAAATCCAATAATATCACACAGTCAGATACGTATTCTTCCAATCCTTGTCTG
>JANYEU010000151.1 GCA_025362915.1 Chitinophagaceae bacterium
TTTATTTTATTGATTTTTGATAGAAACTTTGGTACAAGCTTTTACTTGTCAGACATATATGTTAATGGTGTTGGTGCACTTCCTAACGAAGGTGGTAGTGCAATTCTATACCAACACTTATTTTGGTTCTTGGGTCATCCAGAAGTATATATTATCCTTTTGCCTGCAATGGGTATGGTGTCTGAGATATTAAGTACTAATTCAAGAAAACCGATTTTCGGATACATGGCTATGATTGGTTCTTTATTCGCTATTGCAATTCTTGCATTCTTGGTTTGGGCTCACCACATGTTTGTTACGGGTCTTAATCCATTCTTGGGTTCAATATTCGTATTGTTAACATTACTTATCGCTGTTCCATCTGCAATCAAGGTATTCAACTGGTTAACAACCTTGTGGAGGGGTAACATTCGTTTTACACCTGCCATGATGTTTGCAATAGGATTTGTAAGCTTATTCATCTCTGGTGGGTTGACAGGTATTTGGTTGGGAAATTCGGCATTGGATATTCACTTGCATGATACTTATTTTGTTATTGCTCACTTTCATATAGTAATGGGCGTGGCAAGTATGTTTGGAATGTTTGCGGGTATTTATCACTGGTTTCCTAAAATGTATGGTAAGTATTTGAATAACACTTTAGGGTATGTACACTTTTGGGTAACTATATCTGGGGCTTATTTGATATTCTGGCCAATGCACTATGAAGGTCTGGCTGGTATGCCTCGTAGATATTATGACTATAGTATCTGGGAAAGTTTCAAGCAATTTGGGGATTTGAATAGATTCATTAGTACGGTGGCAATGATTGTGTTTGCTACACAATTATTATTCTTATGTAATTTCTTCTATTCAATCTTTAAAGGAAGAAAGCTTACTTCACCAAATCCTTGGGGTTCTACTACATTAGAATGGACTGCACCAATTAAACCTGGTCATGGTAACTGGCCTGGAGAAATACCAGAAGTGTATCGTTGGGCGTATGATTACGGTAAAGATGGACATGATTTCATTAGTCAAACAACCCCTATTGGGGCAGATGAAAGTGTTCATTAATAGATAAATGAATTTTATGCATAATGCCCTGAATATTCAGGGCATTATTGTTAACAGTAAGATTAAATTGCTCAAGTAGCACGGAATGTCTGAAATAAACACAAATACTTCTTTTTATTTTTCTCTCGCTTCTAAGGTGAAAGACTACTTTCTATTGACGAAGTTCACACTTAGTTTCACGGTAGTTTTTTCTTGCGTAATTTGTTATCTACTAGCACCTCATATAGTAGTATATAGTTGGGACTTGATTGTGTATCTATTCATCGCCGGTATGTTGATTACAGGAAGTGCAAATGCCATTAATCAGGCAGTAGAGAAAGATACGGATGCCTTAATGCTACGGACCAGTAAGCGGCCAGTTGCAAGTGGCAGGATGAGTCAGATGGAAGCTTACGCATTTGCATTTATTGCGGGAGTAGTGGGTTGTGCTATTATGGCATACTTTTTTAATTATTCCGCTGCATTGCTTTCTGCATTTAGTCTATTTCTATATGCGTTTGTATATACCCCGCTAAAGAAAGTAAATTCCATTGCGGTGTTAGTTGGTGCCTTTCCGGGTGCTTTTCCTTGTTTGATAGGATGGGTTGCAGGAAATGATGATTTTGCTATCGGTGGTTGGATATTGTTTGGTATTCAGTTTCTGTGGCAATTCCCACACTTCTGGGCAATTGCCTGGGTGGCACATAAGGATTACAGTAGGGTAGGGTTTAAGCTATTGCCTGCTGATAAAGGACCTACAAAATTCACTGCAATGCAAGGAATTATGTATAGTGTGCTAATGATTCCAGTTGGTATTTTACCACATTATTATAATCTGACGGGGACAACAAGTATGTATATACTCATGGTATGCAATCTTTTCATGGTGGTACAAGGCGTAAGACTCTATAATGAAATGGATGTTAAGGCGGCAAGGAGGGTTATGTTTAGCAGTTATATTTATCTG
>JANYEU010000216.1 GCA_025362915.1 Chitinophagaceae bacterium
CCCGATTTAATTCTTACAGAACTACCCAATGTCTTTACATTAATGTTTAGTTTTTCAAACCACTCATCGTCGCTCAGTTTGCTGGCATCCCCATCATAATAGATGGTGGTAACAACCTTTACCTTTGGTTCGTTCCAAGCCTTAATCTCAATTGCCCGGCTAGTGTTGTCTATATAAATATCACCACTTCTGCCAGCATTCACTATTACAGAAACCTCCTTGCTTTTTAGGTCTTTAAAATCTTTTTCTGATCGATCAATAATGATTTCTTTCTTGTAATGAACCGGAGGCATTGGTGGAATGGAAGGTCGTGCAGGCATTGCAGCCATTGGTTCCATTGGTAGCATTGGCGGTAAAGGTGCCAGTTCTTGTGCCTCCATTGGTTGGTTGCTTGCCAAAAACAGAGTTGCCGTTAGCAAACCTGTTGTTATTGTTTTTTTAATCATCGTATTCATCATTGTACTTTTTAAATGTTTAAGAAATATGTTTTTTGATTATCCACCTGTCCTTGTTGCCTACCTTGTTTGTATCGGGTATTTGTTTTTTGAATCTCCATTTGCAATTGTTTCAGCACATTCAGTTTTTGCTGATAAATGTTTATTAACCTATCCAGCAAGTCATCGGTTATACCTTGCTTCCTGATGTCTTGTTTTATGATGGCCTCATCCGTTTCCATTTCCTTCATGCGTTGGCTAAAGTCTTTATAATAGCCTGGGTCTTCCGCATTCAATGGCGTAGTATTTATCCTTTCCTTTTCCAAGTTTATCACTTGTGTAAAACTACTTTCCACTCCTGCCAAGGCTTTTTCTGCTGCGTAATTCCTCTTGGGTTCAGTATGTCTCTTCTCAACAGCAAATTCTTTTCTTGTATCTGTAGAGGCAGTTACTGGTTCTTTTTGGGATATTGGTTCCACGCCTCTCACGTTTACACTGCCTTCTTCTTTTGCATTTGTAGTGGTAGATTGCGGTGGGGCTGTATTGCTTTTTGTTTCTTTATTTACTGGAGCAACAACAATTGGTTTAGTATTACTCTCCTTATCCATCAAAAAGAACCCTATACCCGCCAATAAAATTACACAAGCCGCAGCCAACCATCTTACTGGCATCGATACTACCAACCTCTTTTTAGGAAATAGTTGTTGATGAATGTTCTCCCAATTCTGTTCGTTGGGTTCATCAATATCTAGTTCATCGAGCCGTTGTTGAATATGTTTTTTAAATTCATCCATGTCTTATCTTTTTTTCTTGGCGAAAACCCTTGTGTCCTTTGTGGTTAAATTCTATTCTTAGCTAACCTTTCTTTCAATAATTGCTTTGCCCTGTGGTACTGACTCTTGCTTGTACTTTCCGATATTCCCACACTTGCTGCAATGTCTTTATGACTATAATTTTCTATTGCATACAGCGTAAAAACCTGTCGGCATCCATCGGGTAACGCCTTTATCTGTGCCTGTATTTCCGCCATCCCCACAGTATCCCACCAACTTGCTTCGTCCGTATCTGGTGTATCGTGTTGGTCATCATCCCATTCTGTCCAACTATTTTTCTTTTTTCCTTGCCTGATACATTCATTTATCACAATCCTTTTCAGCCATCCTCCAAACTGCGAAGCATCTTTTAGTTGCTGTAAGTTTTTAAAAGCCACTATAAAACTATCCTGCAGCACATCTTCCGCACTGTTTTTTTCGCCCATCATTCGTGTACAAACATTGTACATAGCCTTACTATATTGCCTATACAGTGCCTCCATAGCCGCTGCATTGCCCCGTTGGGCTGGGTGAACAAGATTGGTATGTGCTTGCAGTTTATTTTCCAAAAGTTTTATAACTATCATTAAGAGTACAAGATGATGAAAAAGGTTGGAAACGGACGCCAACTTTATTTTTTACCACTGATTAAATGATTTGAATGATAAGAATGAAACCCCCAACCTCTGAAGGGGTTAAGAAAACCCTTGATTTATAAAGATTTGAGACATTCTTTTTTTTGCAAACCAGTTTAATTTGAATTAAAAATGTAAAGAAAGGCTTTCTGCAGTAGCTTTTGGGAATTGTAAAACGAGAGTTTTATGATGGGACCGACCAGTCTTGTCGCAAAACCTTCCAGTCTCATGGCATTTTAAATTAAAGTCTTTCTTTTAGATAACAACCCATTTGATTTTACGTAGCCCTGAACTTTATCGGATGCCTACAATTATCTTTACCACCTCAAAATAGTAGATATGAAATTTCCTTCGCCTGTTTCTTTGTCTTGGATAGCCACATTGATTGATGCCGAAATTATTGGCGATGCCAATGCACAAGCTACCGGAATAAACGAAATTCATAAGGTTCAAACTGGTGACCTAGTGTTTGTAGATCATCCGAAGTATTACGACAAATGCTTGCAGAGTGCAGCTACTTTTATTATCATCAATAATAAGGAAGTTACCATTCCCGAAGGAAAAGCATTGCTTGTTGTGGATGCTCCGTTTGATGCCTATCAGACAATAACCAATCATTTCATGCCATTTGTGCCCTCTACAAAAAGCATTAGCGATAGTGCAAAAATTGGGGAAGGAACAGTGGTGATGCCCAACACTTTTATAGGGAATCATGTGCAGATAGGAAAGGATTGTATCATCTATCCAAACGTAACGATACTGGA
>JANYEU010000225.1 GCA_025362915.1 Chitinophagaceae bacterium
CTTTTACCTTACCGCCACGTTTTCCATCTTGATAATTAGAAACATCCACCATACCACCCGTTTGGAAATCGGGGTAGAGTTCAAAAGGTTTTCCCTTTAGGTGTTTGATAGCAGCCTGAATGATTTCGCAGAAGTTATGGGGTAATATCTTGGTGGATAAACCCACCGCAATACCTTCCACCCCTTGCGCCAACAATAACGGAAACTTCATGGGCAGCGTGACGGGTTCGTTCTTACGACCATCATAACTCAATTGCCATTCAGTAGTCTTGGCATTGAAGGCAACTTCCAAAGCGAACTTGCTAAGGCGGGCTTCGATGTAACGGGGGGCAGCTGCAGAATCGCCAGTACGGATGTCGCCCCAGTTACCTTGTGTATCAATCAGTAAATCTTTTTGTCCTAAATTAACCAATGCATCGCCAATACTTGCATCACCATGCGGATGATATTGCATTGCCTGACCGATGATATTGGCAACCTTATTGAATCGACCATCGTCCATTTCTTTCATGGCATGAAGGATACGGCGTTGCACAGGCTTCAAGCCATCTTCCAATGCAGGAATGGCGCGCTCCAGAATTACATAAGAAGCATAATCCAGAAACCAGCTTTTGTACTGCCCCTGCACACCAGTTTCGTTTTCGAACACCCTATTTTCAACTTTTTCTTTAGCCATAATCCTGTATATAACGCCAATGCCAGCGAATTTTACGAATGTCCTTTATTATAGCTTAAAACAATACTTATATTTATCAACATTTGGGAAGATGACGGGGATTGGGAGAAGGAAGTATTAACAATGGCTGCATCAATTAGCAAAAATTCTTATAAGAACTTATATCAACTCGGCAGTAACTATTACTTTACCCTCGTAAACTCAGCCATAAACTTGTTTATCTGTTCTTCAGAGATAGTTTTCTTCCCTTCATCTATCACTACCCGATAACGAAAGGTAACTGACTCGCCTCTATTTAATTTCAGGTTCTTGCTCGATTTTCCATTGGTAAAAATCTTTTCTCCCAATGGATTGGCAGCAAACAAACCATATCCCCGTGCATGCCAGAAGGTTGGATAATTAGGGTTATTGGGATGATCGATTATAACAATGCTCACAGAATCATTACCCATCTTGCCAAACACCTTGCACCAAGTTCCCCTTGTACTCCATGCATCGTTACCCATTTTCCCTTCACTGGTAATATAATTTCCATTCGCAATCTTGTCTGTGCCACCCTTCACTATGGTAACATTTCCTTTATCGTCCGAAAATTTCTGATCCTTATCAGTCGGTATTTCTAGTTCGTGCGCCAATCTAAAACCCAATAAACCATCTTTTGCATCGTTAAACGTAACCGGCATATCGGCGGTCAAGACGGTAATCCTATCAATAATCCTTTTATGACCAACCTGGCTAAATTCTAGCTTGGTGGTTTCTTGCAGCAACACTTCTTTGCTTTGGTTCACCCAATTGGCATGATATGCCAATACACCCTTTTCTCCACTGGTGGTTTCTAAAATCTTATCAGTCTTAACCCAACCATACGCACTTTTCTTTTCTTTTGGAATAGCAAACGAATTGTTCCAGAAGTCAAGCCCATTTACATTTTCGTAGTTAAACCAGATACCTATATGATGGGGATGATCGGTAGGGTCATTAGGCTTGGGATTAAGTGGGAAGCCACGGGTAACAATCGTACCCCCAACGGTTGCTATTGGATACAAAACAGGCTTCTCCAATGTATCCGGATATAAGAAACTGGTAAAGTAGCTATCTCCAATCTTAATGTTTATCTTATTCTCATTAGCTACTTTCTCTACCTTAACCAACTCTTTTTTTTGTGCCATCAGTGATGTAACGGGTAGCATGGCAATCATTATCAAACGTAAATACTTCTTATTCAAATTCATGTTTTTCTATTTAAATTATTTTTACCACAAGGAACACAAGGATTATAAGCTTTACTTTGGTGTACATTGTATGCGTGCTTTCTTTGTGTCCCTTGTGGTAAAATCTTGTTGTGGTGAAATATTAATATTTGAATATCTTACCACCTGCCATCACCTCTTGTGTCTTCTCATCAAAGGTTGCTTTTGTGCCTGTATGCACAGCCGCATTGACCATAATGGTTGCGATGGAATGGTTATATCCGGCTTCTACAGGTGCATGAGGTGGTTGGCGGCTACGGATACATTCCATCCAATTGCGCACATGTGCAGAAGTCAATTTATCGCCACCGGTATTTGCAGATGCAGCCACCTGTTCTACATTGGAGAGGGTTATCTCTGGCAAACGGTTCTCTTTCATTCCCATTACTTCCGCCTTTTCTTTGGTAAGACCTCCCTTTGGTGATACCGTATTATTTATTAGGTTCATTTCGCCACCATTGGAATAATAAATTTCCGCCGGCTTCTCGTCGCCGTTGTGCATACGTGAAGAAAATACTACCTGAAACCCAGTCGACAAATCATTCACTGGACCATAATCGAAGACAGCCGTAATTGTATCCCAGTTTTTCCTGCCGTCTTTCCAAGCATATACCCCACCATTTGCCACCACACTCCGTGGGTGTGGCATCTCGGTAAACCAATGCACCGTATCTATCTGATGACTCATCCACTGACCAACAAGTCCGGAAGAATATGGCCAAAACAACCTAAACTCCAGATACTTCCGTGCATCGAAATCCTCATACGGGCGGTTCATCAAAAACCTTTTCCAATCGGTATCCTCTTCTTTCAGCTGTGCAACCTTTGCCACCCTCCGCCAACGTCCGGGTTGATTGACATTCCATGACAATTCTACCATTGTAACAGGACCAAACTTGCCATCCCTAATAAAATTGGCAGCAGCCTGATAATTCTCGCCGCTGCGCCTTTGCGATCCTATCTGTACAATACGGTCTGTAGCTTTTATTGTTTTCAACGCATACCTATTGTCTTCCATTGTTTCTGCAAAAGGCTTTTCCACATACACATCACAACCTGCCTTTACGGCTTCAGCGGCATGTTGGGCATGTTGAAAGTCGGCAGTACTTATAAACACGGCATCAACCAGCTTTTTGTCGTACATCTCCTCGTTATTCCTACAGCCCACAATATCGTGCTGCATCTTTTGTTTCCAGATTGCCATGCCTTCCTCCCGTCGATTTTTCCATATATCCGACACAGCCACCAAATCAAAGTTGAGTTCTTTATAATGATTCATAAAGCTAGGTATGTGTGCATCCTTATGCCTGTCGGAAAAACCAACCACCCCAACCCGTATGCGGTCGTTGGCACCCATTATCCTTTTATAACTTTTGGCACTGAATCCAAGATTTCCCACTGCAACACCTGCTCCTGCCAATGCGGCCTGCTTGATAAATAAACGACGTGAATTTTTCATAAATAGCTAAATAAGTTTAGGTGACTACAATTGCAGTGCATCTATTACAACCAGTCTGTAAGAAGATTATTTTCCTTGTGGTAGCATCTGTTTGCAAGTAATTGTTTAAAATCGTTGGTACAATAGTAAATTGAATAAAATGCGAACTGTTATGTACCTACCTGTTTCTGATGAAAAATAGCTAATTGGCTGATATATAAGATAAATAGCTCTGCGATGAGGTAAATAATGAGTAAATAAGCCTTACGTTGGCATATTTACATCTTATGATAGCAAAAATAGACCTTTCGATGAGGTAAATAGGTCTTTAGATGCCCAATTTCTAGTACTTTACCACTTTGACTTTAAATTGGCTTTATTAGGATATGAAAAAGCAAGAATTTATACGAAAATCAAGACATAATTCGCAAGATATTCAGCGGTGAAACGATAATAAAACAAAAAGCCCCGAAACATTGCTACTTCGGGGCTTCTCTATTGCTAACAGTGACTGCAAGAACTATTTTTTCATGTACATCACTTCTTTTACCAACTTCACAGTTCTTTCTACGTCTGGCATAGCCAAGGCAGTAAGGTTTGGTGCGTAGTGCATTGGTGCATCGGCACTACAGATACGGCGGATAGGTGCATCGAGATAATCGAAACCTTCCTTTTGTATGCGGTAAGTAATTTCGGAACTGATAGACGCAAACGGCCATTGCTCTTCCACTATCACCAAGCGATTTGTTTTCTTTACGCTTTCCAAAATTGTTTCCCAATCCAATGGGCGGATGGTGCGCAAATCGATTACTTCTGCACTTATTCCTTCTTTTTCCAATTCGGCAGCAGCACCCAAAGCAACCTTCATCATCTTGTTATAAGAAACAATAGTTACATCCCTACCAGCTCTCTTTATGTCGGCCTTACCCAATGGTATGTAGTATTCTTCTTCCGGAACTTCACATTTTTCACCATACATCACCTCGCTTTCGAAGAAAACAATTGGGTCATTTTCGTAGCGGATACATTGTTTCAACAAACCTTTTGCATCATATCCATTAGAGGGCGAAACAACCTTAAGACCCGGAATGTTAGCGTATAAGCTATCAAAAGCAGTAGAGTGCTGTGCACCCAACTGACCCGCACTTCCGTTTGGCCCACGGAAAACGATAGGGCAGCTAATTTGTCCACCACTCATGGCAAGCATTTTAGAAGCAGTATTCAATATTTGGTCAAGTGGCAATACGGCAAAGTTCCATGTCATGAACTCAACTATTGGGCGCAGTCCATTCTGGGCGGCACCAACAGCAATGGCAGCAAAACCAAGCTCGGCAATAGGCGTATCTATTACACGCTTTGCGCCAAATTCAGCAAGCATCCCTTGGCTAACCTTATAGGCTCCGTTATATTCGGCAACCTCTTCGCCCATTAAAAATACTTTCTCATCTCTTCTCATTTCCTCGTTCATCGCTTCACGCAATGCTTCTCTGAATGGTATTGAACGCATATATTAGTTTATTTAAAAATTAGGTTGCAAAAATATAGGTTTATAAACGTAAAACATCAACGGGATAAAATTGGTTTTTAGCCTCCTTACTATAGCTTCTGAGGGGGCTAAAACTAATTAACAGGAAATAACTATTACACAACCCTCAATAAATAGACTTTAAAAGAAAAATGGCAACTACTTTTGATTAAACTGGCTGATTATGTTTTCATTTACGCTTCTATTATTGTGCATTGTTTCCTTTTCAGCTGGCTTTGTTGATGCCATTGTGGGGGGTGGAGGACTGATACAATTGCCTTGTAGCCTGTTATTATTGCCACAAATTCCTGTTGCCACTGTGATAGGAACGCTTAAAATACCCGCATTTAGTGGAACCAGTTTTGCGGCTTACCAATATGTACGTAAACAAAAACCCGACTGGAATTTATTAATTGTGATGATGATGATTGCACTTTTTGCTGCCTTCCTAGGGTCATTTTTCCTTACGCTGATAAGTAACACATTCATGAAACCATTGCTTTTTGTCATCCTTGCCATTGTGGCCATCTATACTTATTTTAAGAAAGATTTTGGTCAGCTTAAATCTAAAGAGCATTCTATTTCTACAAAATATATCTACGGAGTTTGCATTAGTTTGAGCTTGGGGATATATGATGGTTTTGTTGGCCCAGGAACGGGCAGTTTCTTGGTGTTGGCATTTGTTAGTTTGATGGGTTATGATTTTCTGCAATCCTCTTCCAAGGCAAAGATGGTAAACCTTTCTACAAATTTCGGGTCGATGATCTTATTCATCCTCAAAGGGAAAATTATTTGGGCAATAGCATTACCCATGGCAGTTAGCAATGCTGTTGGGGGAATGCTCGGGGCAAAATTCGCCATCAAGAAAGGGAATGAGTTTATACGGATATTCTTTCTTTGCATTGTTACCGCCACCCTATTGAAATTTGGTTATGATGTTTTTATAGGAAGTCGATAGTTGAAAGGCTAAAGTAAGGAGCAACAATTTTCAACTTTTGACTTTCGACTTTCAACTTAGATTTTGTTAAAAAGGAAAATAAAAACATCTTCTGCACAACATAGATGCAGATAAACCCGTTTTATCTGTACTTTTCGGTTTGATAATTAATTGAACGATAGCAATTGTATTTATATGACAACTTATTCTTTGACACAAGTACGTTTTGAGAGACAGAAAAACGCCAAGGCAGCGGGTATTACCATCCTTATCTGCGCTTTGCTTTTTATAGTTTTTTACTGGATACATTGGGTACAACCACAAACACCTCCTCCAATTGCAGATACTGGAATAGAAGTAAATTTAGGCAATAGTGAGACAGGTTCGGGAGATGTGGCGCCACAATTACCCGGCGACCCAGCCAAGGAAGCAGCAGCAAATGAGAATGCAGCTGCGCCAATATCGTTACCTGCCGCACAAAACCAACAGATAAATGCAGACCCTAATGAGACCAATGATGTTCTGGTAATAAATAACCCAAATACAAAGGTTGTTCCTGCCACACCAAAGAAGACCCCTGCAGTTGAAGTAAAGAAAACTTCTACTGCTACAATTCCAACGCCACCGGTTCCTAAACCAAGGGCTCAAATGGGCAAGTATGGAGGAGGAAATGGCAATGGAGGAAATGGGGCGGATAGTTATAATGGGTTTTCAAATCAAGGGATAGCAGGAGGAAAAGGCGACCAAGGAAACCCGAACGGCAATCCAAATAGTGATAGCTATAAAGGAAATGCAGCAGCAGGTAAAAGCGGAGTAAGCATTAGAACGGGTTTACATGGAAGGAAAATCAATAAATACCCCAACTTTGAAGATGACTTTAATGAACAAGGAAAAGTAGCTGTAGATATAACGGTAGATAATGCAGGCAATGTTACCAATGCAATTGTGAACCCAACTGGGACAACAATAACCAATCAGAACATGAGAAAGATTGCCCTAAAAAAAGCAAGAGAATTGAAGCTAAACCCAGCTACAGATGATATGGAGTCAGGAACCATTCTATTTAGTTTTAAATTGAGGGGGGAATAATTGCAATGACTTATAAAGAAACACTAGACTACCTTTTTAATAAGCTTCCCATGTTTAGCCACATTGGAGCCGATGCCTTTAAAAAAGATTTAACCAATACAATAATACTATGCGAGGCATTAGAAAATCCCCACAAACAATTTAAAAGTATACATATTGCAGGTACAAATGGTAAAGGAAGTACTAGCCATATCCTAGCCGCAATCTTACAAACGGGTGGATATAAAATAGGGCTATATACTTCTCCGCATCTCGTCGATTTCAGGGAAAGAATAAAAGTGAATGGTGTTTGGTGCGATGAACAATTTGTGATTGATTTTACAGAAAGAGTAAAACCCCTGATTGAAGAGATATTTCCATCTTTCTTTGAAATAACAGTGGCAATGGCATTTTATTATTTTGCCCAACAGAAAGTAGATGTCGCGATAATAGAGGTTGGATTAGGCGGAAGATTGGATAGTACAAATATTATAACCCCTATTCTCAGTATTATTACCAACATTGGGTTTGACCATATAAATATTCTTGGTAATACGCTAGAAGAAATAGCCTTTGAAAAGGCGGGTATTATCAAAAAAAACATACCGGTAATAATTGGGGAAGCATTACGAGAAACCAGACCTGTATTCATTGAGAAAGCAAATAAAGAAAATGCTCCAATCACTTTTGCACAAGAAAAAAGATATGTTGCTGATTTTAAAAGCGAGCCTCACTTACTTTCAGTAGAAGTAGCTACAATACATACTAATGAGCATGAAGCCTATCATCTGGATTTACCAGGAATTTATCAAAGAAAAAACCTCTTAACTGTACTGGAAGCTGCCCAGCAACTACAGATACAAGGTTTCAATACATCGATAGAAGTGGTGAAGAAGGCTCTACCCAATGTGAAAAAACTGACAGGATTACATGGCAGGTGGGAATTGATACAAAAAGAACCGAATATTATTGTTGATGTAGCACATAATGAAGACGGCATTAAACAACTGGTGACACAATTAGAACTGTGTACTTATACGCATTTGCATATAGTTATTGGAATGGCAAAGGATAAGGATATTTATGGTGTACTTGCCTTATTGCCAAAGTCTGCTACCTATTATTTTACAAAAGCACAGATACCTAGAGCCTTAAATGAAGAAACCTTACAAAGTCAGGCTAAAAGCCTTGGTTTAAATGGCAGCAGTTTTAAATCAGTAAACGATGCACTGCAAGCAGCAAAAACAAAGGCTCACAAAGAAGATTTGATTCTTGTTTGTGGGAGTGTATTTGTGGTGGGAGAGATATTATTATACTAAATAAAAAAGAGGCTGTCTCAAAAGGGGAGCCTCTTTATTATTTGTGTATGTGAGCAATAATATTTATGTTGTAGGGTAAATTATTTGTTTGTATATGTCGTCCAAACGTGCCTCTACACCCGTCTTTAAAGCTTATCATCAGCAACAGTTGATGGTTTTGCCACCAAATTTAGAAGAACTTATTGCCCCCAATCACC
>JANYEU010000185.1 GCA_025362915.1 Chitinophagaceae bacterium
TCCGTACTTCTTACGCCAATCTGACAGCAACTTAAACCCTGATACAGGGTTAAAATTAAAGCGTTTGATAGCCTCACTCTGGCTCATTCTGCCCTCCGATAATTCACGTACCAACCACCTGCGAAAACTCGGTTCATAAACGCCTAATTTACCATCAGATTCAAAACTTTCTGAAACCTTGACCGTTTATACATTGCCAACTTTTGATGCTTCCATCTTCTCATTTTTTGTCCATTTTGCTGACAAGCTATTTCAGGAGATGACACTTTATGTAAAACACTGCTGACTTTATGTAAAACACTGCTGACCTTGCCTCTTTTCTGGCTGAATAGGTGGCAAAAACAAAAGCCTTTCAGGCTAGGGTAAACAACTTTTACAAATAAAAATATAGTTGAGAAGATTGTGGCTGGATAAGGTTAGCTTTGGTGTTCATTAAAAAAACGATTGCTATGCAAAGAAAACAAAATGTTGCCAGAGACTACAAACAACTGACTCCAGAGAAAAAAGTAATTAAGTACCTAACTATTTATGGTAAAATGACGGCAGCGGGCAGCCCATTCATCAATCCCTCTTTGGTATTTACGTATGCACTTGGATTGGTAAAAATAAATGCCATCACCACTGCCTTGAATGCTGCGGCAAATGGTGGTGATGGAACTGTAGATGCTGTACATAAGGCGGAAACAGCGGCTGAAAAATTTATTGACAACTGGGCCGACCTTGTTGACTTGATTGCTGGTGGCGATTCGATAATTATTGTTTCATCGGGCTTCGATGCCACAAAGGCAGAATCTACGTCTGGGGTTATTAATGGACAACCAATTTTGGATTTCACCCCTCAAAAACAAGCAGGATCTGTTCTGTTGCACGTAGAAACTAAGAGTATTACGGTGGATCATCCTACCATTACTTATGTAATAGGAAGCGATTTGGATACCCTAAGCCGCAGTGGCGATTTGATGTTTTGCACAGACGTTACCATTCGGTTATTTTGTATTACTGGCAAAAAAGAAGCGTTGGTTACCGGCTTGCCAGCAGGTACTAAATTGCAATGTGTTTGTGTGGTTACGAGTACTGCTGGTGTGAGCATCTATAGTAATGTAATTAAATTTCAAGTGTAGAGAAGACGTACTAAGTTTTAAGTTGTAGTTATAAACAAACAGAGACTGCCAAATGGGTGGTCTCTTTTTGTACCATCTAATCTTGAAGAAATACTTAGTAGATAAAAATCTTAATAAGAAGGATTGCAAAGCATAAAGCTAAAATGGCTAATTGAGGTTAAAAACCCTCATTTACAGACGGGTTTACGTCTGTAAATTATTAAACCAAGTAATCCCTTTAATAAAGACTACACTTGCACAAAACAGCATTATGCGTTGCCTCCAGTTAGATTTTGCCTCAGGATTAGAAAGCCCCGCACCAAGCGCCTTCGGAATAAGGGCTGCCTATTTGTTAAGCGACTATTTTAACCTGATAGGAAACAGTACTTTTTTAATAACAATAGAAGAGGTATTAAACTCATTCAGCTTTATCCAGCGAATCAAACTACTGAAAACAATGCCATTTTGCGAGCCTGCATTGACTGAAATCATCGAAAATTATTTATACTTTCAAAAGGAGCTAAAGGCAATGAAACATCCTCCAAACAATGTTTTTTTGGCTGGAAAAAAGATGGAGAGTGCACTTGATACAATGATGAAGGATTGGATAATTGAATTTAAAAAAAATCTTCATCGCGATGGCTTTGGCGATCTGTTAGAATTGATTGATGATAATTGTTTTGATATTCATAATGGGGATCAAACAGAAGGTAATTCGCAAAGAGGGCATTTATGTGTGTTGGAAGTACTCAACAATCAAAAACCAGATGGTGCAGTGGGCAATTCAGTTTGGATGATGCCTGATATGTTTTATCACACCAATTTTTTTGAAACCTTGGTTGCCACTTCTGTAGATATGATAGAAGACGATATGCCCTATATTATAAAAGCCTTCGAGTTTCCAAATCTGAACATACTAAATATAACAGAGTTAAAATCTATAAAAACACAACTTAATACTCCGTTGGCTGCTTTTAAAAGAGAAACTGCTGAATGGGCAGAACAATGTTATAAATCTGGCGGAACAGATATGTTCATCAATAAGATACTTCCCACTTTTACGGGCTTGCAACAAATTCTTAATAACAACCCTATTCTTAACCACCTGATGTGCATCAAAGAGGGACAAAACACCGTCAGCTTTTATATGGGCGAGGTTTCGCCATTGATACTCTGGAAATATTACCATCATCACGATTTGCTAACCGAGGATGCCTATAATGACCTTGTAGAAAAGTATAACCATTTACCTAATCATACCATCCCTATCATGTTCTATACGCCTACTATTGGAGGTCTTTTTTTAGAAGAAGATGATGATGATGAAGCCACCGAACTGGAAGCTGTAGAAACTATTCAGGCTGTAAGAAAACATATTAACATTGATTAATAAAACGATAGTATGAAAAAAGAACAATACAATTATTTTTCGGTAAAAGTGCAGGAGATGGCTGCAAGGCTGGAGTTTGAAAACCTGACCGATATGTGCCGTTTTGCAGAGACAAACCAAGTAGATAATATTTTTATCCTGCATGGGGAGAAGCCTGAGGATGATTTCTTTGCATTATACCATAATGCCTGCCTGCTGTTGCATAAAACTCAAGGATTTAAAACCTTGGAAAACTACTTGGCTGCACAAGAAAAAGGATTTCCAAGTTCCGTTGTTTACTATGATTCCATGGAACTTGGCTATACAAAACACGAGGATTATCTGCTGGTAAAAGAATCGGGCATCAGCGATTTGGCAACCTTTGAAACGATGAAAAAGAAAGGCTTTATTGTTGGTTTTCCGCTGTTTAAAGAACTGGAAGCACTTGAGCCAAAACTTTTTGAATTGGAGGAGCCTCTGAATAATCCTTACCAACTGTACAGTTATGCAAAGCTGCACAACTTTGAAGACTGCACCAAACTGATGGAAGCTTTTGCCAAAGGGTTTATGGATGCCAACCTACACACTGCTGCCAAGGAATTGGGTTTTCCTACACATGCTGATTTTATTGATGGTGGAAAGAGAGGCTTCAGGACTTATGGAGATTTAAAAATCTCCAATGAAATGGGAATGAGAGATTCTCAAGATCTATTAAGGTATGCCGACCTGGAGTATGTAAAAAAAGGCACTACCACACACGACCAACGGGTTTTGCTGATAGTGCTTTCCAAGATAGAACAGGGCAAGAAAATATCACTCAATAAACTGAATACCATTCTACAATCTAATATTGAAGGATATAAATACGAGGACACTGAAGAAATGCCTAAATGGTTTACCATTAGCATGAAGGATATAAATGCACTTACCAGCTTTTTGGAAAAGAGCGAACACGTAAAACAATACGGAAACTATAATGCCGATGGCGAATTTTTTGAAATAAACAAGATGCAGGACAGGTCTATCGTGCTGGATGCAAGCAATGTGGCGCACAACAGTGCCGGCAGGGTAGATAAAAAAGTATATGCCCAAAACCTTGTGCTGATGATTGAATTCTTGAAAGAGAAGGGCTTTACAGACGTAATTGTAATAGCCGATGCTTCCCTTAGGCATAAGGTGGAAGACAGTCAGGTTTTGGAAAGGGTAAAGAAAATGTGTACCTATCTGGAATCGCCAAGGGAGACAACAGCCGATATATTCTTGCTCCAATATGTAAAGATAAACCATTGTCTTTTGGTAAGCAACGATACATTCAGGGAATGGAAAGTGCAGGACCCTTGGGCGGCGGAGAACGTGGATTTTTATAGATTATCCTTCATCATAAAAGGAAAAGAAGTATTGATGCCCGATTTAAAGTAAAAATTTACCACAAAGAACACAAGGGAATTCACAAAGAAACACAAGGATTGCAGCGTACACAACCGATAGTTTTTAATTCCTTTGTGTTCCTTGTGGTTCTCTTCCTTGTGTCCTTTGTGGTAAAAAACAAAGGATGCAATCCTTTTAATATCCCTAGTAGTTACATTCGCAGTGTTTTTAATGCAAACAAAATTATTTTTATGAGCGATTATCCAAAAGTATTTACACCATACCCCACAGCGTTTATAGTAGAAAAAGGCAAGACGTATGCTTGGTGTACCTGTGGGCTGAGTAGCAAGAATCCATTTTGTGATGGCAGCCATAAAACATTGGCAACAGAAGAAAATGGCGAAATGGTTTTCCCTTTTAAAAGCCTGAAATTTACTGCCGAAGAAGATGGTGAAGTGTGGTTATGCAATTGCAAACAAACCAAGAACCAACCTTTTTGCGATGGAAGCCATAAACAATTGTAAGTTTCAGGTTACTGGTTTCAGGTTGCCAGTAATTAGTAACTTGTAACCTGTATCGTGTAACAATTATCAATTAATTTTTCTGTGGAAAAGAAATTAATCATCTTAACAGCACCGTCTGGGGCGGGCAAAACATCTATTACAAGGTATCTTTTAGGTAAATATCCTTACCTTTCTTTCTCCATTTCTGCCACTACCCGCAACAAACGCGGACAGGAAGTGGATGGACATGATTATTATTTTTTGGAATTGGCCGAGTTCAACCAAAAGATAAAAGAGCAGGCATTTATAGAATGGGAAATGGTGTACGAAGGCACTTATTATGGCACACTAAAAACCGAACTGCACCGTATATGGGATGCCGGAAAAGTACCTATGCTGGATATAGATGTAAAAGGCGCCATACACGTGCAGCAACAATTTCCCAACAATTCCCTTAGTCTTTTTGTAGAACCTCCAAGCATTGATGCCTTAAAGATAAGGCTGGCAAGCCGTGGCACAGAAACCGACGAAAGCCTGCAAACAAGGGTAAACAAGGCGGCTTACGAACTATCTTTCAAGCATCATTTTAATAAGATAATATTGAACGACGACCTTCAAAAGGCCTGCATAGAAACCGAGAATATATTAAAAGAGTTTTTGGGCGAAGGATATTTATAGGCTATTTTTTTTCGAGAACTCTGGCAAATTGCCTGATTACTTGATGAAGAAAACCATTTTTCTTCATCAAGTAATTGAAATACTTCATCACTAAAACCATTTTCTTCATCAATTAATTAGAAAACTTGATTAAGAAAACCAATTACTTCATCAAGTAATTGAAATACTTGATGAAGTAATTGAGGGATGGCTATACTATATTTGACTATTAGATAGGGTATTATGGAAACTTCTAAATCTAATTACCTATTGCTTATTCACCTAAACGGCTTTGGCGCAAATTATTATTGTGAAGGACACCCCATTCGAAGGCATTCTTAAAATCGTTAGGAATAAAATAAAAAGTTATGTCTAGTAAGTTGTTACAGTAGATTTGCCCACACAATTTCACACCTGTTCAAGTTTACAAATATGCTATTTCGTACACATCCCATACACAGATTATTGATCAGCTTGGCAATGGCAATCATTGCCCACTTTTCCATTCTAGGTTTTCATTTTACCACTGTTTTGCACGTGATGGTTTTGTGGGATGTGTTTGCTGTTACGATGCTAACATCTAGCTGGCTGATTATTTTTACCCGTACCCCTGAGCAAATACGGCATCTTGCCAAAAACGAGGATGGTAGTTTACTCTATGTTTATCTTATTATACTCACTGCCTCTTTTGCAAGCATCATCGCTGTATTGATTTTAATGATAACACACGATTCGGCAGGTATTTCAAAGGCAGTTTATCTACCACTTTCCATTGGAGGAATGGTGCTATCGTGGGTTATGGTACACACCACCTTTACGTTTCATTATGCACGGGTATATTACAGCAATGATGATGAAGACGAAAGCCAACACACGGGTGGGCTAGATTTTCATAATGAGGATTGCCCAGACTATTTAGACTTTGCCTATTATGCTTTTGTTATTGGAATGACGTTTCAGGTGTCTGATATAGAAACACGTAGCCGTAAGTTCAGGCATATCACCCTATTTCATAGTTTGCTTTCCTTTAGCATGAATACTTTTGTAATAGCATTGACCGTTAATTTGATTGCAAGCCTAAAGGCTTAATACTAGAAAACACACCACTTTCAACTCTCGACTTTCAACTATTCCTACACACTCTCCTTTTGGAATAAGGCTGGTATTGTTTTAAGTATCAAGCGAATGTCATTGGCAAAACTGTGGTTTTCGGCGTATTTATTATCCAACATCAATCTTTCATCCTCACTCATTTCTCCCTTCCCTCTTTTTTCTACCTGCCACAAACCAGTTATCCCGGCAGGAGCCATGAAGCGCAATGAATACCTATCGGTGGTTAGTTTTTCTGCTTCATATAACGGCAAAGGGCGATTGCCCACAATGCTCATATCACCAATCAATACATTCCAAAGTTGCGGCAATTCGTCGATACTTGTATTGCGCAATACCTTACCCACCTTGGTAATACGGGGGTCATCTTTTAGCTTAAAGAAGGCTGAGCCGGCACTTGCTTTCCTAAATTCATTAAAGTTCTTTTCGCACCATTGGTTATCATCGGCAAAAAATGGTTTTTGGCATTTGGTACCCGCCCTTAAACAATCCTCGCACAACAAAGGGGTATCATTTGTAGCTTCCTCCACCGCTTCTACATTTGTAGAAGCATATTGATTGAGGTGTTTTAAATCTTTCAAACGCTTGTCTGCATTTACAAACATTGAACGGAACTTATAAAATTTAAAAATCTTATATCCAGTACCAACCCTTAGTGCATAATAAAATATTGGTCCTTTAGATTCCAGTCTTAATAAAATCATCACTACCAATAAAACAGGAGACAATGCCAACAATGCACAACTAGCAAAGAAAATGTCAAATATTCTTTTGATTAATGGTGTCTTGAATGTAGTGGATTTGTTTATTTTACTTTCTTTATGAAGCCCTGTCCAGTTACCAACTAAAAAATTAACCCTGGTTTCTACCACCTTTGGTTTAATAGGTAGTTTGAACACATCTGCCACACCAAATTTCAATGCTACGCTCAATGGATTGCCTGCAAGGTTATTTGTTACAATAAAATAAGGAACATTTGTAAAGTGTTTACGTTGCAAGGTTTGTAGTAATGTAACACCATTTGGGCCAAGTATCTCACTTTCTACCAATACTACCCTCACATTCAGTTTTTCCTTTTCCCATTTAGAGAAGAATTCTATGCCTGTGGCAAATATTAAAAGCTCGTATCCATTAAACTTACATGCTTGTAGTGCCGTGATATTTTCTTTATGAAAGGCAATTAACGCAATATATTGGGTGCTTGAGTTGTTCATACAATGATTTAAATGGTTGAAATTTTACCAGTCCTTCTCAAGATTGCATTTATACGTGCCAATAGTTCTCTTGGATTAAAAGGTTTCACCAAATAGTCATCAGCACCTGCCTCCAAACATTTAATTCTGGTGTCTGTACTTTCTTCCCCAGATAAAACGATGATTGGTATTGAACTAAAAAAGCCACTTGCCCTCAATTGATCCAGTAGTTCATATCCATTCATACGTGGTGTATTCAAATCGGAAATGATTATATCTACCACATTACCTTCATGCAGGTATGCCATTGCCTCGAACCCATCCGGAAAGATAGTAACTTGATACTTGGAATTCAGGTGATGGCTAAGAACCAATTGCATTGGTTTATTATCTTCTATGACCATGACCCTTATTGCCGGTGTAGATTCTTGTGTGGTTGCCATAATAATATTCAGTTTGAGGGTGCGTACAATTTATTTCTTCCGAGTGATTTAATAACCCTCAAAAATAAAAACTTTGCAACATAGTTTTACAATTATATTTTTACTGCCGTTTAGTCTTTCATTAGATTGACTTACTCTCTGTTATATTCATCTACAAATTAAAATAATGACAACCACAAAAAAACTTCCATCCAGAAAAACCATTGCCTTGATTGCCCATGATCACAAGAAAGAAGATATGGTGCAATGGTCTACCCATAACCAACAAATACTCCTTCTTATGATCATGGGCAATCAACGCGATAGTTTTTCTGGAAGGGAGCTTTTTTATAGTAATCATTATGCTAATTTGCAGTTGAATATAAAGAAATATACCATCTAATGAAAGACTAAACGGCAGTAAAAATATAATTGTAAAACTATGTTGCAAAGTTTTTATTTTTGAGGGTTATTAAATCACTCGGAAGAAATAAATTGTACGCACCCTCAAACTGA
>JANYEU010000236.1 GCA_025362915.1 Chitinophagaceae bacterium
GAAGTTGTTGATGAAGTTGCTACGCCAACAATGGAACATCAACCAGTATCTATTGAGGAAATTGCTGCCGAAGAAGCACAAGAAGAAGAAATGTTAGTGCCAACGCAGCCAACAACTTGGTTTATGCAGGAGCAGGAAGTGCCGGAAGTAGCAGCACAAAGGGAAGAATTTGTATTGGAGATGCCTAAAGAAAGCATACCGGAGGCAAAAGAAGAGGTAGTGGTGCCAATACATTACGAACAACCTTTGGAAGCTACCTCGAACGACTTTCTGTATGATGAACCCACACAGATACCTACCCTGCCAAACGTAGAAGTGGCTAGTCTTTTTGCAAATGAAACCAATCAGGCAGAGGAAAACGAGGTAAATAACCGATTTAAGGAACATAAGGTGGAGGTTGCGCACTTATTAGAAAACACCCACATAAAAGACCTTCGCAGAGGGATAAGCATCAATGATAAATACCTGTTTATTAATGAACTTTTTAACGGCGATGAATCATTGTATGAGAAGAGCATCAAACAAATCCAAGGATTTAGCATTTTGCCAGAAGCAATATTCTGGGTGCAGCGCGAACTGAAGATAAAACTCAATTGGCCTACCGATAATGAAGTGGTGCAATTGTTTGATCAATTGGTTAAGAGGCGTTTTTCGTAAATATATTTGGTAATAATGCCTGTGGCACCTGCGTGTATGGCAACATAATCACCAGCGGCATTGCAAACAGTTTCATAGAGCAGATTATCATTAAATAATTTATTGATAATCTGCTCTAACTCTATCGTACTCTCCACACTGTACGCCCCTTTTGCATCTACCAATCCCTCTGCCTCAAAGTATTTGCCGTATTCTGGCCCCATGATTACAGGTTTTCCGTACACGGCGGCTTCCAATACATTGTGTACGCCATCTTCGCCAAAGCCTCCACCCACAAAACAGATTGTGGCATATTTATACAGTCGACTAAGCAGTCCTATGTTGTCTATGATGATGATATTGGGTTCATTTGGGTGTTCCGTTGACCGATTACCGTTTACCGATACGGAAGTAGAGTCTGGGGTTAACGGTAATCGGTCAACGGAACACCAAGAACTAAACGTAATAGCGTCAGGATACAATGCAACACATTCATCAACCCTGCTTTCCTGAACATCGTGCGGCGCAATGATGAACATGATATGTGGATGCATCTTGGCATAGTGATATAAAACCTCATCATCTTCCAACCACGTACTGCCAGCAACAATTACCTGCTGATGGTTGCCAATAAAAGCTTCTATTGCTGGGATGGGTTCAAATTGTTGCGCAATATTCAGCACCCTATCAAAGCGTGTATCGCCACTTATGGCCACATTATCCTTGATGCCAATACTGTTTAATAACTCCACAGATTCATCATTCTGTACAAACAACATGGTGAAGAAACCAAGCATCTGTCTGTTGAAATTTCCGTACCATTTAAAAAAAGGTTGGCTATCCCGAAAGATGGCCGAGATAAGTAATAAAGGGATATTGCGCTCCTTGGCTTCCTTTAGGTAATAAAACCAGAACTCATACTTCACAAATAGTACAACCGATGGCTTTACAATGTCGTAGAACCTGGCAGCATTAGTGTCATTGTCCATAGGTAGGTAAAATACCCAATCAGCCAATTCATAATTCTTCCTTATTTCATAGCCAGAGGGAGAAAAAAAGGTAATCAATACCTTAATGGAAGGATTATCTTTCTTGATGGATTCTATTACCGGTCGCCCCTGTTCAAACTCGCCCAATGAAGAGCAGTGCATCCACACAACCTTCCCCTTATTATTGGCAAAAGCCTCCTGCAACCGCTGAAAAATATTCTCCCTACCAGCAACCCACAACTTTGCCTTGCCATTCTTGCCACTAATCAGCCTAGCCACCATGGGATACAGCGTAATAAATATTTGATAGAGAAACTTCATGGCAGTTATGAGTTAAAAGTTAAGAGTCGAAAGTTGAAAGTTGAAAGTCTATAGCCGTTAGTCGTGAGTTCTGTTACTTTCGACTATCGACTTTCGACTCTTAACTAAAAAGACCTATTTATTAAGAACAATCCTAAACGTTGTGCCTTTGCCCACGTCGCTTTGCAGCACAAATATCTGTCCTTTGTGGTATTGTTCTATAATTCGTTTGGTCAATGTGAGCCCTAATCCCCAACCGCGCTTCTTGGTAGAGAAGCCAGGATTGAATACCTTGCCAATATTCGCCTTCGAAATGCCTTTACCGGTATCAGCAACGTCTATTATTATCTGTGCAGCGGTATCTTTTATGGTAATTAAAATCTTTCCCTTGCCTTCCATCGCATCCAAGGCATTCTTTAATAGGTTTTCTATCACCCAATCAAACAATGGCGGACTAATAAACGACAGTATAAACGTTTCTTTATTAGTATTCAGTTCAAAAGTAACGTTACCGCCCGCGCGCTTTTGGATATAATCCACCATGTTCTCCACCAGTTCTATAATGTTCTTTTCTTCCAGCACAGGCATGCTACCAATCTTGCCAAAACGGTCTGTAATCAGCAAAAGCCTTTTCACATCCTTCTCCACTTCGGGTGCAATCTTCTCATTGCCCTCTATCTCTTTCATCATTTCCACCCATCCCTGCAAACTACTTACAGGCGTGCCCAACTGATGCGCTGTTTCCTTAGCCATGCCCGCCCATACCTGATTCTGATGACTGTTATAGTTAGCCCGTTGTGCCAGCATCACTATCACTATAAAGAAAAAAACAATAATCAGTTGCAC
>JANYEU010000274.1 GCA_025362915.1 Chitinophagaceae bacterium
GGGTAGTTTTTCCTGAGTTGTACACCTTTTTCCATAAACAATAAAACGAAAGGAAGTGACTCATTATTTTATCCAGTTAATTATTTATAGAAAAAAATTATTGAAATCAGCGTGCCTAAAACATTATGAACGGGTGCTAAGGTAGAAGGTAAAAAGTGGAGTGTAAAAAATAAATCGAAGATAGTGTAAAGATATTATGCAGAGAAGGAGGGGCTTTGATGTTACATGACTTGCGTTAGGGATTACATAAATAGCATTTGAACATTTCGCCTAGCTGACACTTGATATATATAACCCATCTCCTAACCTCCTCCAAGGGTAGCCAAAAGGAGAGGACTTGACCCGAACAAAATATATATTGCCTTTTTGCAAGGGGGTTGATCCATTTATCGAATCAGCCCCTTTTTATTTACATCTTAAAATTACATCGTCTCATAACCCTCCTTCATTTATTGATAACTACAATAGTTGTACCTATCAAGTGGTATTATTGTACTTCACGGGTATAATCATGTACTTCATAAGTATAACAAGAGAGAGTATAAAGAGAGGCAAAGAACTCCACAATTAAATCTACTAATATTCCATTTCTCGCAGTGCCGGGGCCTTAAACCAAGTGGCAGTTACTATCATTAACGTCATACATCCTCCAAAGAAAACAGAAGGCACTACGCCTAATAGTTTGGCAGCTACACCACTTTCAAATTGACCAAACTCGTTACTACTATTAATAAACATAGAGTTTACACTCATCACACGCCCACGCATATTGTCGGGCGTTTTTAGTTGTAATATAGTGCCACGTATCACTACGCTGACGCCATCTACAAGTCCGCTTATCAATAGTGCGGTAAAGGAAATCCAAAATATTTTAGATAGGGAAAATGTGATGATACAAGCTCCAAAAACGGCTATGGCATACATTAATTTCTTGCCTTGTCCACCATTTATTGGAAAAAACGTTAGGGTAATGATGATGATGACAGAGCCAATATCCGATGCTGCGTTTAGCCAACCATAGCCAATGGGGCCAACATTCAGTATGTCTTTTGCAAAAACGGGTATCATGGCTACGGCCCCACCAAATAGTACGGCAAACAAATCGAGCGTAAGCGCACCCAATAATTCCTTTGTTTCAAAAACAAACCGAAGCCCTTCCTTCACACTTTCCCATGTTTTCTTTTCACTGATTTGTGCTACGGGTGGTTTAGAAGGTAAACTATACAAAAGGCAGAAGCCTGTGGTTGCCAAAGTGGCAATTACTATTAAGGAGCCAGTATTACCTACGCCCGCAATTAGAAATCCAATGCTGGCATGACCCATAACAGAGGCGGATAACCAAGAACCTTGGTTCCAGGTTACTGCATTTTGTAATAAATCTTTAGGAACTGTGGTAGGGAGAATGGTATTGAAAACCGGGCTTGCAAAAGACCTTATAATGCCTGTGAGAAATATAATGATATATACAAGAAACACAATGGCGTGGGTGGTAAGCATTGCCATACTTATTTTGGTAGAAAGGATGGCTAACATTACTGCGGCCAATATATATAGACCTACGCCCAGAAGCATTAGTTTTCTTTTTTCACTGATATCTATTATATGTCCAGAATATAAGGCAAGAGAAACAGCGGGGATAACTTCGCTGAGTCCAATAAGACCAATGGCAAATGGCTCGTGCGTAAGTTCGAAAACCCACCAGCCTACCAATGTGCCCAGCATGCGCAAAGCCATGATAAATAAAAACCTGCCTAATAAAAAATTCCTAAACTCGGGTACTTGTGGCGCTGCAAAAGCCTTGTGTTTTCGCATGTAGTATAATTATATTATAGATATAGTAGTAGGTAATTGATACCAATACTTATAATGTTAGGGGGTTTTGGTTGGATAGAAATGGCGAAGTTTGTTAAGTGAGGATACTTTATTCTTTTTTGTTAAGCCAATGATCCACTTCTTTAATCAGTTTTTTGTTACGTATCAATAGGCTAAACTTTTCGTCAAAGTCCCATAGTACCAATGGTATTTTCAAATTATCCAGTATAGAGGTAATGTCTTCCAGATAGTTGCGACGATATTTTTCGTCTGCAAGATTTATCACGCCAGATTCTGTACAGATAAGCGGCATATTTCTTTTTTTACATTCTTCTGCAATCTTGCGTAAGCGAACTGTTATATATTCTTTGGTGCCTTCTGCCGGGTACTTGGCATAATCTTGTTCAATACCTGTTCCCATATATACCTTATCCAGGTCTGGCATTCTTCTTTTTTCATAAGGATAAGGTATATTGGTAACATAAGTATGGTCTTTTACCCATTCTGCTCCTTGGTGTGTAAAAATGTAAGGCTCATAAAAATGTATGGTATATAATATTTTTTCATCATTCAGTTTGCCAAGATCTAAAAGCTCATCAGCATTGTTGTAGTTTGTTCCACCAATTATATAATAGCGACTTTTTTCCTCCCATCTCAGTCCACTTACTATATAGTTAATATCATCTTTCCATCCAGATCGTTCTTCTGTTGGCTCGTTATATAATTCAAAGAATAGTGTTTCATAGCCCATTCCCCTAAACTTATTTTGCATTTGTTTCCACATCCACATAATACGATCTCTTTCAGAAAATCTATTATCGCTACCATAATAAACCTTTCCGTAGTGGTAAGTTATGATTAGCGACAGACCCAATTTTTCGCAGGTGTTATAGGCCTCTCCCACTTTATCAAGTAATTGAACTTTAAAATTGGAGGAGTTTGGCTGTAGATACATATCAAAAGCAACCGGTAATCTCACAGTTTTAAAGCCTAATTGTTTTATCAAATTTAGTTTTGGTGTAATGTCAGTTTTCAACAAATCTTCTGCTGGCTCCCAAGTGTGTTCCAGTAGCGATAAATTGACTCCTGCGCCTATATTTTGTATTATTTGTGGATTGGTAGAAGAGTTTGTTGCACACTTATCCACAGTGTTAGAAAATAAAGGGGTAATAACTAATGAAAATAAAATGCATATTATCAATTTTGTATAAAATATATCTATTTTCACAAAAAATTGAGAAATTGTCTCTTTAACCCCTGTCATGCTAAATGATTTAAAGTTTTCTTTTGTAAATATAGACCAGGAAAGTCTATCCGCCGAACTTGGGGCCAAAGTAAAATATTATTCCAATGTGATACACTGGACATTAATATATTCTTTGCCGTTATTTTGGTTATTGGATTATTCTTTTCTATCTAGCGAGTGGATTGTATTATTCTTCACGAGAATAGTTCTTGCAATTCTATGCCATTGTATATATATGTACGGTGGGTTGAGGAAAAATAATTGGGATAAAGAGATAACAATGGCATTTATAATAGGCATTAACACTGTGTTCTATTCTGTCATTTGTGCTGTTATCTCTACCTCAGTAGTGCTTCCATACTTCTTGGTCTTTTCAATTTTCTTTTTGTTATTGAATATTACTGTTTTTTGGAAGCCAATATACTCTATCATACAGTGCTTGGTGGCGTACTTTTTAATAATGGTTCTTTATAGAATTTTTAATAAGTATTACGATTATCATATACTTATTTCAAATGGAGGTGGTATATTTTTTATCATTTCTTCCTTCTCAATATTGATAGGGTTTAATAGATACCAACTGACCAGACGTGAAATAGCCAAGAACATCATGATTGAAATGGCTAACAATAGGCTTATTGATCAGCATGAAAAAATAACAGACCAACAAAGAGAAATCAACGAAGCAAATAGGCGATTGTCAAAACTAAGTGAATACAGGTTTAGTACATTGAATATGATATTGCACGATTTCAGAAATTTCACTGGATCTATACAAATGTCTTTAGATTTACTCGGTCAATCAAACCATAATTTGACTGGAGAGCAAAACGAAATATTAGGTTACATAGGAGAAGGAAATGATAAATTAAAATATTTATCTGAAAAACTTGCCAATTCGACTGAAACAGATTCCACACAAATTGACTATAATTATACTCAAATTGATTTGGGTAAGGAAGTAGAGCAAGCAACGGTAGAATTAGCTGATGCAGCTATGATGAAGCAAATTAATGTGCAGCTTAATATTGATCCTTCATCAACGGTGGTGTATCTTGATAAGATATTTTTAGATCAATTACTAGTTAAGCTATTGTCTAATGTTATTCGGTATGCTAGTAGTGGTACAGTATTGACTGTGCATATGCACAAAATAGATAATAAGGCTGTTATTGATATAGCAAATAAAGGCAAGCTACTTGGCGGAAATAAACTTGACCAATTATTCAATGAAATTGACAATGTTGAGGATGGAAAGGGAATGGTTGGCCTAAATACTTCAGGTTTTACTTTCGCAAAAACACTAGCGGAACAAATGGGAGGTAAATTAACATACAATAGCGATGAGAAAACTGGGAATTTCTATCGCTTAGAGTTTAATCTTTTTAAATAAATGAAAATGAGACTTAAGTTTATTTTTTCTTTAATGCTTGTTTTGGGTATGATTGGTGCGAATGCACAATCCATACGTTCATTCGAAGCAATGGGATATGAGGATGCCGTCATCAAGGGGATTAATGGTTCTTTAACCTACTATCTGAAGATAAAACCAGATGATGATGTAAATAGGAGTAAGTTGATATTAAATATATCGGCCTCTCAAGTGCTAAATCCAAATACTTCTTTCATAGTAATTAGTGTGAAGGACTTGCCGGTATTTACCCAAAGAATTACTGTATCTCCTACAGATACCATGTTTAGGATTGAGATACCTCTAAATCAAACCGAAGTTCAACCTGATGGCAGGTACATCAAGATGAAGATATCTGCATCTATGAGTATTCATGAAGAGCAATGTAAGGATATTGATAATATCTCTTGTTGGGTAAGCATCAAGAATAGCTCTTATGTAAGTGTTGTAACGCAAGATGTTGTAGGATATCAACGTAGTCTTAAAGAATGGATTCAAGAGTTTACTTCAGTTTATACGCCTTCAAAAGCAGATTTGAGTGATTTGACTGCTGGAGGGTTGGTTTATACAATTTTAAAACAAGCTACACAGAAGGATATATATACAGGAACGTATAATTCTACTGATTCTCTTCCTTATGGAGTTGTTACGGGGGTAGCTGATAAATTACCATACTCTGTACGTCAGGTTATCCCTTCAATGGGTAAAGGGCAAGGCTTGATTTCATTGGCAAGGGTTAATACGGGTGGTGGTTTGCGAACAATAATGGTTGTTACAGGTGCTGATGCTGAAGGATATAATAAAGCAATTAATGCACTGACCAGTAATAAAAGACTTAATAGTGCATTTTCTGAAAAGATGCTTGTAGATGAAGCTGTGCCTAGTTATTCGAGTGTTGAGAATAAATCGCCATTAATAACCACATTAGAAAGCTTGGGTGGAACCCCTTCATTATTGGAAGGTATAGGCTCATTGAAAAGTAAATATATTTTCTCATTAACAGAATTCAATGCAATACCATCTAAACTTACTTTTCACTTAGAAAGTTATTTCTCAAATTTACGTGAAGATGACAGAGGGTTTGTTAATATATATCTGAACCAGAATCTTGTTTACAGCGGTAACTTGGTAAATCGTACCAGTTTTATAGAAGATATTGAGCTTAAGCCATACATGCTTAGTAAATTTAATACGCTGGAAGTTGAATTCAGGTTCCATCCATACACAAAAGCATGCGAAAGCGGGTTTAGTAACTTCTTTGCATTTACTAACGTTAAAACCTCTACCTTAACGTTTGTTGGTGAGCAAGAAAATAAATTTTACAGTTTCTTCAACTTCCCTGCTGAGTTTAGGAAGGTTCCCACTAAAATAATTGTATCTCCAGCCTTACTTAGTTCCAATATCATATCTTCAATAGGTGAATTGTTCTATCAGTTGAATGCACCTTTTAATGCAAATTATAATAGGATTATTGTTCCACCGCTTATTGCAACTGATAAGACCTCTATGGATGATTTGAAAGGCTTTAATGTTATTGCCTTGCTTAATAAGCTAGATCCATTTGTAAAGAACTTCTCACTTCTCCCTGTAAACTTTACAAAAGATTTTCAATTGTATAAGGATAATCAAGGGCAACTTAATTATTCAATCAACGATTTCTCAAACAGTGGTCTTGCACAGATATTTAAAGAACGCGGTAGCACTGTTTTAATGGTTACTTCACTTGGTGGAGACAGTGCAAATAAAGTGGCATTTGAAAGTGTGGTTAAAAATTTTAGTACCCAGCTTACTGAAATTGAAAGTAATGTTTGTATTGCCAATAGCAATGGCAAGAGTAACTATTTCTTCAAATTACCAGAGGATAATGATCTAGTAAGCTATAGAGGCGACACAAATGGCTTCCAAATATTCTACGAGAGGTATAAATGGATATTGTTAGGGTTATTATTAGTTCTGGTACTTCTAGCGTTCTTATTCGTTAGGAATAAGGTAAGAGAGTCACAAGAGACGTTTAAAGAATTATAATTCGAACAAAACTTAATCTGTTGTATGGCTCAATGTGTGTTGCATAGAATGGCATTGGAAAATGCGTTTACTGAAGAAAAGATGGATGCTGTATTAAATATTGCAGACATTTACAGTTATGCGCCCATAAAAGCAGCACTCAATTTCGGGTTCTTAATAAGAAGAGACTACTTAGTCTTTTTGGAGAATCATGATAAGAAAGTAATAGATTTAAGAAATGAAGAACTAGATGAGATTTATATAAACCAATGCGATATATCTCACATGAACGCTTTCTTATATCTTCCATTAAGGAAGAATGAGAGCGGTGAATTATTAATCGCAGCGGCAGATCCTTTTGATCAGAAATTAATTACCAGTTTGGTGATTAAGTTTAAATGTAAGATTAAGCTAGTAGCGGCTTCAGATCTGGATATAACGTGGTTGGCACACAAACTAAGGGGTGGCTTCTTCGTAAAGGAGGCTGTATTTAGTTTGATGAAGAAACATCCGGAAAGTTCTGCACTTATTACTTTTACTGATGCCCAGCTTTACTTCATTTTTGGGTTCATTGCCCTAACCATCTCTTTTTTAATTGTTTTCTTTAAGCCAACGTTTATAGTCATAAACCTATTATCCTCCCTTTTCTTTTTGTTTTCAATATTATTCAAATTATACTTGGCACTTACTGGGTCTAAGTCTGAGTTGCATTCCGTTGTTTCAAAAAGTGAGATAAAAGGGGTTAATGAACTTACGTTGCCTGTTTACACTATTCTTCTGCCTGTATACAAGGAAGATAAATTGATACGTAAGTTGATTTGGAATTTGAGAAGCTTGGATTATCCCAAAGCTAAATTGGATGTAAAGCTTTTAATTGAAGAGGATGATGATAAAACATTGAATGCGGTAAGAAATCTTGATTTCCCTGCCAACTTTGAAGTTATTGTGGTTCCATTTCACATGCCTAAAACTAAACCTAAAGCATGTAACTACGGATTGTATTTTTCTCGTGGTGAGTATCTAGCCATTTATGATGCGGAGGACGTACCAGACAGTGATCAACTTAAAAAGGTTGTTTGTCAGTTCCGTAAGCTTCCAGAAGAGTTTGTTGTATTACAAGGTGCCCTGAATTATTTCAATAAGAATGAGAACATATTAACAAGGATGTTTACCTTGGAATACTCTTATTGGTTTGATTATATGCTTAGCGGATTGGAAACATTGGATGTGCCGATTCCTTTGGGAGGAACATCCAACCACTTTAAATTGGCTACACTAATTGAACTTGGAGCTTGGGATCCATTCAATGTAACCGAAGATGCCGATTTAGGTCTTCGTGTTTTTGATAGGGGATTAAAAGTAGGGGTAGTGAATAGTACTACATTGGAAGAAGCCAATAATGAATTTTTTAACTGGATACGTCAGAGAAGCCGTTGGATCAAGGGTTACATGCAGACTTATCTGGTACACATGAGAAACCCTGCACGTTTGATACGTCAGGTTGGGTGGCGAGGCTTTTTTGGGTTCAACTTCTTTATTGGGGGTACATCCTTTACGTTCTTGCTTTACCCTATCTTGTTGGCATTCTTCGTCATTTACATGATTTTTAAATTTGCCTTCATCCGTAGCATATTTCCAGATTGGGTTTTGTACATCTCCATTTTCAATTTCGTTGCAGGTAATGTACTCATGATATATGTAAATATGTTGGCGGTATTTAAAAGACGTTATTACGAACTAATATTATTTGCCATACTTAATCCCATCTATTGGCTTATGCACTCACGTGCTGCTTATATGGGTTTATGGCAGTTGATTACCAAGCCGTTTTATTGGGAAAAAACAAATCACGGTTTAAGTAAATTATCATCCACTAGTGCGGTAGTAACTCCAGAATAATGAACAAATTTGTAGAGAAATATATTAATGGGTTTTTGGCGCTGGTTTTACTGGTGTTCTACCTACTGTTTTCTTGGATTCTGCACAGAACCGGATACGAGCATCCGGAGAACTTGTTTATCGCTGAAAAAATAAAATTACTTTTCGATTCTAGAGATAATAACTTAGTTACGCTGGGAACTACTTTCCCTACGATTGTTTTCTTGTCATCATTGGTTTTTACTCCCTTTGGTTACTTATTCTCTCCCATACTGGCCTCCATCGCCATCACAGTAATGCTTTACTATACTGTGTTGAAAGATTTTAAGGAGACATCAAAGTTGCCCGACTTTGTTTACATTCCTTTGGTGACCTTACTATTTTTTCTCCACCCTGGATTAATATACGCTGCCATTTCTGGTAGAGGTGTTGCTGCAATACTAATATTCTTTTATTTTCTATTTAGGAGCTTATTCAGGTACTACAGAACGCAAACCACCTTTTATTTATCAATGGCAAGTATCTATCTTACTTGTCTGGTGTTTTGCGATTTCAATTTTATTTGGCTCCTACTGGCATTTTTTCCTTTTATAGTGCTTGTTTCATTGGAAGGATTGAAAATAAACAAAGACCAGGCTCCGGTTTCACAATATTTTGATTCAGTAAACAATACTTCCCAGCGACGTAAGCTTACCAATAGGGCTGTAGCAATATACATAATCCTATTTCTATTGCCATTAGGCGCTTTATTGTTATTCGGGTATCTAAACGATACGCATGCGGGTACATCAACTTATTTTCTGTATAGCCAATATGCAAATTGGCATGTTCTGGGAAACTTGCCGATTGGTGAAATAATAGCAGGAAGTTCAAAAGATACTAATGCAGCTTTTCAATCACAAATTTTATTTCAGTTCTATGTCTTATTCTTAAACCCTCTGCTATTCTTAACTTTCTTCTACTTTAAAGGAAAGCTGTATGAATTTTTTACCCTCACGGCGCCGTTTATTCTTGTAGGTATATTACTGATTAATACACAGTTCTATTTCATGATAGAGTATTACTTGATATTCTTGGTTCTTGGATTGATAGGATTGACCTTTTATGCGGGTAAGCAATTTACAAAGAAAGCCACTTGGTTTATCTTTTTCATTGTGGGCTTCTTGAATGTGGTTACCGGTATTTATTATTTTAAGAAGACGAATGATGAGAATGAAAAGAAATTCTTTAGTGCTCTACGAGACTATAAAAATTGGTTGAAAGTAAAAAACACTAGCGAAGATTTTTTAGTAGCACAGTATGTTTCTTCCATTGCTGATATAAACAATAAGGTATTGATGGATGATGCCGCTGCATTTCAGATTGTAGCTCATTTGAAATCGTTGGAAGGGATAGAACTTCCTATCAATAAGAGTTTTGGCACTGTGATTGAAAACCCTATTGCAGGTGTTAAGTTCTTATGTGTGGCTAAATTTGAGAACAGGTTAAAGAACTTTACCGTCCTCAATTCCTATAACCTTGGTCTTATGGAGGCTAAGGGTCAATTTGTTACTGAAATGGTTTATCAAACTGAGAATTGGGCGGTTTACAGAATATATCCTATAGAAGAATAGATATTTCTTTTCATTTATTAAACTAATTCCTGCACGACCTTTCCCCTTGGCTAAAGCCAAAGGGCTATTGATTTGCGAACTAAATCCTAATAATTATTTCTTTTCCTAAGCGAATGTTTTTTAGGCAATAGAGTCTCATATCAAAAAGGGGGCAATTGCTGGTTACAATGTTTTTTCTTTTCTCTAATTCATACACTAAGCAGTAATTTACTTGAACGAACAATTATTGATACAGCAATTACAGGATGGGGTGCAGTCTGCGTATGCCCAACTGGTAGAAGCTTATCAGCATTTGGTTTACAATACTGTTTTGGGTATCATCCAAAGCAGTGAAGATGCCGAGGATGTGGCGCAAGAGGTTTTTATTCAGGTCTTTCAATCTAAAAGGCAATTTAAAGGGGAGTCTAAACTATCTACTTGGTTGTATCGGATTGCCATTACCAAGTCCCTTGATTGGCAACGACGTAAAAGCAGGAAAAAACGTTTT
Organism: Chitinophagaceae bacterium; assembly: GCA_025362915.1. Taxonomy (GTDB): domain Bacteria; phylum Bacteroidota; class Bacteroidia; order Chitinophagales; family Chitinophagaceae; genus Parasediminibacterium. The sequence goes on from JANYEU010000274.1 coordinate 10,452, forward strand.
GCAATAGTAGAAAGACTTTTTGATTTGAATGACAATGTAAAAC
>JANYEU010000286.1 GCA_025362915.1 Chitinophagaceae bacterium
CAAACTGGTTTCGATCAACCATTGTTACATACTATGTATGTCGATAAAAAACTAGGTGGTGTAAATGCAGTACAAACCCTTTCACGTTTAAACAGGACTACTTCGGGCAAAACCGACACTTTCGTATTAGACTTTGCCAACACTTCAGAAGAAATAAAAAAATCGTTTGAACCTTATTTTGAAACGACCATTTTAGGTGAGGCAACAGACCCCAATAAATTATTTGACCTGCAATGTGCTTTAGATGCTTTTCAAGTGTACACCCCAGAGCAGGTGCAAGAATTTTCTGATAAAATAATTACCAATGTTCCAGTTGACCAATTGCATAGCATTTTAGATGCCGCAGCAGAAGTTTTCAGAGCCAACCTTACAGAAGAAGAGCAAATTGATTTCCGTGCAAAATGTAAAACTTATGTACGTTTGTATGTATTCCTTGCACAAATAGTGCCTTTTGTAAATCCATATTTAGAAAGGCTATATCTTTTTCTAAATCATTTGCAAAACAAATTGGGTCGAGAACGGGAAGAAGATTTGGCACAAGGCATTTTGGATAATATTGATATGGAAAACCTCCGTTATCAATTAGAAGGCACAGCCAATATAGTGTTACAGCAAGGCGATGAATTGCAACCGATACCAACCGAAATGAGAGGTGGTATGGCAGAACCTGAAATGGAATACCTCTCAAATATTGTAAAAGAATTTAATGACAGGTTTGGTACAGCCTTCACTAATGAAGATAAGGTTAAGAAAATGACACAGGAATTAATGCAGGATGTAGCTAATGACCAGGAGTTTATAAATGCCTTTGAACATTCAGATTCTCAAAATGCAAAAATCACTTTTGAAGATGTGCTAAAAAGGAAATTAATAGACCATATTGAAACTAACTTTGAAGTGTTTAAAGAATACAACGACAACAAAGAGTTCAGGGACTTCTTTGCAGGTACTATGTTTCAGTTAATGCAAAGGGATTTTATGAAATTTAATTCGAGTAGATAGGCTTTACAAAAGTAAAACTTCAAAAATTAGCATAATAATGAATAATATATTTTACAACACTCAAAAAGGAAAAATAAATATTGAAGCCATTTTAACTAAAGATGCCTTTTGGGTTATCCCAAGGCCTCCTAATCCAATCATCTTAAAAAATATACTTTGCAACAAATTCAGTTAAATGTCATCCCATTCACCCCGGTACTAACTAAAGGTACATTCTCATTCTATGGCGAAAAGCAGAAGGGCTTTGCACCTATCTATTGGGATAGAATTTTAGATACCTTCCCAGAAGACAGGGAAGCCAAATACAAAAATTATTATTCCGATTTTCAAGAACCTAGGGAAGATGCAATAACTAAAGAAATAAATTTTGCTAACGCTATAAATTTTTCACTGCACTATTTCCGCTATTTAGTTCTCAACTATTTCAAAAATATAGAAGGTTCAATAGTTTTCCCCAATTACGTTGATGATGTTGAAGTATGGTTTAAAGTCCCAAAACACAGCCACAAAGTCTATCAGCTTTATGACTGCTATACGGTCAAGGTTCAATTTAATCAGGCAGTCGCAGATAATTACGAATTTGTTATTGCCTTTAATGGTACATCTAAAATCCTTCACAAAAGCATAGCGCAAATTTCCGATTTTGATACCGATAAATACAATTTAATCAATTGCAATGGAACAGTATATAAATACAAAACAATGCCAGAGGATTCGCGGCAAGATTTAGAAACCTTGTTTCCTATCCTTAGCAATTCATTAAAGAAAGAATTTCTAACCGAAAAAGAAGATGTTAAAAAAGGAAATCCCTATACAGAACATCTTAAACATATTGGCAATTTCTTCTTTAAATATATTAATGTCCCCGCCTTTAAAGAGATATTTAATATTTCACCAGACGGCTTTTATAAAGTACCAAGTGAAAAGGTATTTAAAACACATGCCAATTCTAATTTATTGGAATTTGCTAATGGCAAAACAGACATTAATCCCGGTATAGGCATTTGGAAACACAAACCATTAAAATCTTTCACCGAGAATAATGTAAAATTATTTTTTATCTACCATAAGGATGATGGCCAGTATATTTATGAAACACTATTTGATTACATTACTAATGGATGGCACAAAACAGTTAATAACGTAGAAAAAAACATTGTCAACCTTCAAAATTACATAACACAACCATTAAGCATTGATAAAGAACATAGGGTAGTTTTTGAAAACAAGGAAACTATTTTTGAGGAAGTGTCAGCGCAACTTAAAAATTTTACTGGG
>JANYEU010000289.1 GCA_025362915.1 Chitinophagaceae bacterium
GATTCTTATAATACAGGTTTTATAGTAGTAAAACCTGTAGGTTTAGTGTGTAAAAAAACTGGAGACCTTAAAATATAACTATTGTAATCCGAATTCAGCATGAAATATACTATTGTCCTATTACTTCTATTCATTTCCGCATTCTCTTTTGCGCAGAAAAATAGTATACCAAGAGATACCACTTTTACGTTGAATGGTACATTTATCAAGGAACAAAAGAAACGTCCATACATAATTATCGCTTCGCCTAAACCGAATGATGATGTATTAATCAAGAAGGATATTGTATTTAGAACGATAAAAGAAAGAGAATTACTATTGGATGTATATTATCCTAAACTTACTAAAAAGCACAAACCTGCGGTATTATTGATTTTTGGTGGCGGATGGCGTTCTGGTAATAAATCGCAGAATGAGGCAATGGCGACCGAGTTGGTAAATAAGAGATATGTTGCAGTGAGTGCTGAATATAGATTATCATTGGAAGCGCCCTATCCGACGGCGGTTGTTGATTTAAAAGCTGCCATCAAATGGATGAAAGCAAATGCTAAAGTGTATGGAATAGATACAAATAAAATAGCAGCTCTAGGGGTTTCGGCTGGTGGACAATTGTCTGCATTGCTGGGAACAACAAATAATGATAGCCACTTTGAGGATACTTTAGGAAACAAGGAAGTTACTGCAAACATTCAGGCAGTGATAGATATAGATGGAATTCTTGCTTTTCATCATCCAGAATCAGCGGAAAGTGCTGTTGCTGCACAATGGCTAGGAGGCACTTTCGAGCAGCAGCCAACAATATGGAGAGAGGCATCTGCTTTGGAGCATACTAATCAGCAAACAGTACCGTTTCTTTTTTTGAATAGTTCCAATCCAAGATTTCATGCAGGGAGAGACGATATGATTAGAAAACTGGATTCACTGCATATTTATTCAGAAGTGCATACATTTGATGATACGCCGCATCCCTTTTGGTTCTTTAATCCTTGGTTCAGCCCGATGATGGATTATATAGATGGGTTTTTGAAAAAGCAATTTAAATAAGCAGTAATTAAAACAAAGAAATGTATAAAAAACTAGTTGGAATAACGATGTGTATAACCGTTTGTTTGCTATTTGTGCAGGTATTCGGTCAGGATTTAAAGGCAGATAATATGTTGTTAATGCAACGTAGTTATGGCGGATGGCCTAAGCACATTAATGGGAAGGGAATCAAATACGAAAAGGAATTTACGCCCGAAGAAAAAGCGATAATCGCATCACAAATAAATGACGATGATGCCACCATTGACAACGAGGCTACAAGCAAGGAGATATGGTATTTGGCAAAAGCATACAAACAATATAATAACCCAAAATATCTTATCGCCGTCGAAAATGGTATCCGTTATCTGCTTAAAGCGCAATATACAAATGGCGGTTGGCCGCAGTTTTACCCTGACAAAAAAATGTATAGGGCCGAGATAACCTATAACGACAATGCCATGATTAATGTAATGAGGGTTTTTCAGGCGGTTACTTTAAAGGAAAAAGACCTAGATATTGTTAGTCCAGAATTGGTGGAACCTTGTGCTAAAGCCCTGGACAAAGGTGTGGACTGTATCTTGAAAACACAGATTAAGGTAAATGGAAAACTAACCGCTTGGTGCCAACAATATGATGAGGTTACCCTACAACCTGCAAAAGCAAGATCGTACGAGTTGCCTTCAATTTGTAGTGCCGAAACTGTTGGCATTGTTGATTTTTTGATGACACTGCCAAATCCAAAGCAGGAAATAAATGATGCCATTAATGCGGCTATAGCTTGGTTGCACGCCGTGAAGATTGTTGGGTACAAGGTTGTTGTGGCTCCTGCACCAGAATCTCCAAAAGGAAAAGATAAGAAATTGGTGGAAGATGCTTCTTCTACAATTTGGGCGAGGTTTTATGAGATTGGTACCAACAAACCTTTCTTTTGTGATAGGGATGGCATTGTGAAATATTCATTAGCCGAGATTGGCTACGAACGCCGTAATGGCTATGCATGGTATGGCACATGGCCAATGAAAGTGCAAAAAAAATATGATACTTGGCTAAGAAAAAAGAATAAGTAAGACTAGACGCAGATAGAAAAAAGGCAGGAAGTCAAACAGCATATCACATTAGGGCAATGCAGTTTTAATCTTATTTTAATAAAAGCAGGATAGTGCATGACAGATAATAGTAAAGGCTAAATAGCTTTACAACCATATTAATAGATATATATACTTATTTTTCTGTCAAATATTAAAATAGTATGTTTAAACATTAAAATATTTTGCCACAATGAACAAATCTTCCTTGTGCTTTCTTTTCAATCATTATTTAAAATTTACACAATGACGTATTTCGCTTGCTTGTTAAAAAAAGTAATTTTTTCTTTCTGCCTCATTTTATTAATGGGTACGGCTTATAGTCAATACAACACAGTTGTTGACATAAACGGGTCGGGCAGTTTTACTACCATTCAGGCTGCCATCAATGCCGCGCCCGCTGGTCAAACATCCCCGTATGTAATTTTTATCAAAAAAGGAAAGTACCATGAAGTGGTAACCATCCCTAGTACAAAACCTTTTATCCAATTGATTGGAGAAAGCATGGCCGAAACAATTATTTCGTACGATAATTATTCCGGCAAACCCAATCCAGCTGGTGGCACGTTTGGTACATCCACTTCTGCAACAGTTAATATCGCCGCCACAGATTGTATGTTAATGAATTTATCTATGGAAAATGCTACGGGCTACGGCATAGATGCCAATGCAATACCTGTTCCTGCTTCGGGTGATGGACCCCAGGCCTTGGCATTGAATGTTTCGGCAGATAGGGTTGTGTTTTATAATTGTAGGTTTAATGGTGGACAGGATACGGTTTTTACTGGAGGGCCGGGCAAGCGCAATTATTTTAAGAATTGCTACATAGATGGAAATACTGATTTTATTTTTGGCGATGCCACAGTAATTTTTGATACTTGTGTTATATATCCACGAACAAGGCTTGATAATAGTGCCGGTGGATATGTAACAGCTGTAAATACAAAGGCAGTTTCGGGTTATGGATATGTTTTTAGGGATTGTAAGCTTACAAAAAACAGAGGGTTTACAAATTATACACTGGGTCGCCCTTGGCAAAGCGGTTCGGGTGGTGTTTTTAATAAAACCGTATATCTAAACACGGCCATGGGCAGCAATATCAGTGCGGTTGGATGGTCTAAATTTGATGCTAATACCAATCCTGCCACGGTTTTTTATGGAGAATATAATTCTACTCATTATGATGGAACGCCCGTAGATATAACTGGTCGTATTAGTTGGTCGTATCAGTTGACGGCTTCCGATGCTGCCAAATATTATAACAACGATACTGTTTTTATTAATGCAAATACCCCGGCCATGACCACTTGGAGCCCAACTGCCAGTTGGCCTGTGATAGCGGCAAAACCTTTTGCTCCAGAAATTTCTGTCTCTAACCTTTTGGCAAGAAAATCTTCTGGCAATACAAACGTTACCTGGAATATCACCTTCCCAATGACTGGAATTACTTGCGACTTATATAAGAGTACCGATGGAAAAAATTACACATTAATAAATGCTCAAATGAGCAGTGAGGATACCGCCTGCAATTTTAATTATATCGACAATGCCCTTCCTGCCGCAGGAACAAACTTTTATTATTTGGTCAAGGCATCAAAAGCAGGGCTTACCAGCATTGTATCTGATACCGGAATCCTTAGCAGCACACCAACCTTATATGCTTTTGGAATGTTGGGAAATATCCTTCAAGGTGTTGATATGCCATCAGCCCCACAGATATATCAGATTTCTGGTATTAATCTGATTGGAAACGTAACAATCACACCACCCGTGCCTTTTGAAGTTTCTACAGATGGTTCAACCTGGTACAACAACGCCAATCCACTTGTGTTGATTCCTACAGGTAATGCCATTACAAACCAAAATATCTACATCCGGATGAATGGCACAACGCCTGGCGTTTACATAGATTCCATTTATCATAGTACTACAGGTGGGGCTACAGTTCCGTTGAGGGTAAAAGGAACCATGTTGTCTATCCCATTGCTACATGATTCTTATACGCTGGCTGAGTGGCCGCTTACGGTATCAAATGCAGACAGTGCCTCAGTACGTGCTATAGGAATTATACCATCTGTACCGGTATTTAGCAGTATGTTA
>JANYEU010000384.1 GCA_025362915.1 Chitinophagaceae bacterium
CCACAACGGCTATTTTTGCGTAAATTAAGGCATACCACCTAAACGGTAATGATTATGCAGGAACTACAATTTTACGCGGCGGGCATCAATTACAAGAAAACACAAGCATCAATCAGGGGACAATTCGCTATTGGCACTGAACAATACCGTGCATTGATAGCCGACGCAAAGCAAGCGGGCATTGCCGAAGTAATGGTGATAAGCACTTGCAACAGAACCGAAATTTATGGCTTGGCCAGCAGCGCAAAAGCATTGGTGAGCCTATTATGTTCCAAAACTACTGGTAGCATAGAGACCTTTAAACAGCTTTCCTATATCAAAAAAGGTACAGAAGCAATAGAACATTTGTTTTCTGTTGGAGCAGGACTAGACTCGCAAATATTGGGTGATTACGAGATAATAGGTCAGATAAAACAATCATTCAAGTTTGCCAAAGAACATGGTTCTATCGGTGGCTATATGGAACGCTTGGTAAATTCTGTGATACAGGCTTCTAAAAGCATCAAGAACAATACGCAATTGAGCGGAGGTACTGTTTCAGTTTCCTTCGCAGCTATTCAATTCTTGAAAGACAACGTTGAAAACATCAGCAATAAGAAAATATTATTACTCGGTACTGGCAAGATAGGTAGGAACACCTGTAAGAATGTGGTAGATTATTTGAACAATACCAACATCACGCTTATAAACCGTACCGAAGACAAGGCAAAAGAATTGGCCGAGGAACTAAACCTTAGAATGGGTTCTTATGAACTGATAGAACACGAAATAAAGGCCGCAGATGTAATTATAGTTGCCACAAATGCAGCTACTCCCATCCTTAACAAGGATCAATTCATCAATAGTAATAAAAAGGTCTTGATTGATTTATCAATTCCTAATAATATCAACCCTACCTGTAAGGAATTGGTACATATTACTTTGGTGAATGTGGATGATTTATCTAAGATAAACGATGCCACCCTTCAAATGAGGATAGATGAAGTGCCTAAAGCGAAGGCAATTATTGCAGAACACATTGCTGAGTTTAGCGAATGGAAGGAAATGCGCAAGAATGTCCCGGTAATAAAAGCGGTAAAGAATAAGCTGATTGCCATGCAAGAATGCGATATGTTTATCAGCTACTACAATAGTCACCACGCAGCAACCACGCCTGATAGCGATACCCGAATTAAGAAAGTGATTAACAATATGGCGCAAAGCATGCGCAAGGAAAACAAGGGTGGCTGCAACTTTATTGAAGCCATCAATGAGTTCATTTCTATCAGTGCTAACTAGCACCCCTCCGCCCCTAAAGGGGAACTAACAGCAACAATTATGGAAAGATTTATTCGTATTGGCACCCGGGAAAGCCAGTTAGCTGTTTGGCAAGCAACGCTTGTGCAAGAACTCTTGAAAGAAAAGGGTTATGCTGCTGAGTTGGTGTACATCAAGAGCGAAGGCGATATAGATTTGGTTACGCCACTCTACGAAATGGGTGTACAAGGGGTATTTACCAGAAGCCTAGACATTGCTTTACTGAATGATAAGATAGATATAGCCGTACATTCTATGAAGGATGTGCCAACACAACTTCCCAAAGGAATTATACAGAGTGCGGTGTTGAAGAGGGCGAGCTATAAGGACATTTTAGTAAGTCGAAAGTCGAAAGTCGAAAGTCATAAGTTGGAAGAGGTGAACCTTACGGACAACAAGGAAATTAATGACTTACGACTTACGACTCTCGACTCTCGACTTGTTATCGGCACTAGCAGCATACGCCGTAAAGCGCAATGGTTGCATCGTTATCCGAATCATACCATAGAGAATTTGAGGGGAAATGTAAATACTCGTCTTCGAAAAGTAGAGGAAAGCAACTGGCATGGGGCAATATTTGCTGCTGCTGGATTGGAACGGATTAATCTTCGTCCAGCACATAGTATTGATTTGGATTGGATGTTACCGGCACCGGCTCAAGGGGCGATAATGGTAGTTGGCAGGGACGGCGATACTTTTAGTTTTGATGCTTGCCAACACTTTAATGATACGAATACTGCCCTATGTACCAAGATAGAAAGGGATTTTCTTAGGGTATTGTTGGGCGGATGTTCCACACCAATCAGTGCATTGGCAGAAGTGAAAGATAATGCAATATATTTTAAGGGCAATGTGGTGGCAACAGATGGTTCTGCAAAAGCAGAGGTAGAACAGACCATTCCCTTCGATGATGCGGAGAACGGTGGAGCCTTAGCTGCCAAGTCTCTTTTAGAACAAGGCGGACAAGCCATAATAGATGCAATTAACAATGCCAGATAAGCCAATTAATATACTAAGTACCCGTCCAATTGATGCACACTTGTTGCAAGAAGCCGCTGCGCACAATGTTTGGATAGAGTGTGTTCCGTTTATCGAGACAACTGTTTCTATCAATCAAGATAAAAAAGAAAGGATCAAGGCTTTAGCCGAAACAAATAATACTATTGTTTTCACCAGCATGAATGCTGCAGAGGCAATCATAGAAAGTCTGGACGGCACTAAGCCTAACTGGGCTGTTTATTGCATGGGCGGTACTACAAAGACTATTATTAAGGATTACTTTGG
>JANYEU010000405.1 GCA_025362915.1 Chitinophagaceae bacterium
TAGTATTTCCTCAAAAGTGTAAAGCTCATTTACACGAACATCTATCACAAACTTACATTGTGAAGGAACGACATTGTGCTGTTTATTTTCAGTATCAATTACAGTAACACTTAATCTAGATTCTCCTAATAAATCACTTACTTTTTCAAATTGATAGTTGCGAATCCAATTAATATCGTCTATTGCCTTATACAAAGCATTTTCTCCCTCGTTGCGTGCGGCATGTCCTGCGCGACCTTGTGCTGTACAATCAATCACCATCAAACCACGTTCTGCAACGGCCATTTCTAGTTTGGTAGGTTCACCAACAATACCGAAGTTGATATTCCCTAAATAGGGCAAGACCAATTCTATTCCATTAACCCCACTTATTTCTTCCTCGGCACTTGCTGCAAAAACAACATTATATTTCAGGTTGTCTTGATGATAATAATGTAGGAAGGTAGCAATCAGCGAAACCAAACAACCGCCAGCATCGTTACTTCCCAAACCAAATATCTTTCCGTCCTTTTCTATTGGTGTAAAGGGATCCATTGTGTAGCCTTTATTTGGCTTCACAGTATCGTGGTGAGAATTCAACAAGATACTTTCCTTATTTACATCATAAGACTTATTCTTTGCATAAATATTATTGCCCACACGAGAATACGGAATACTATGCTCATCGAAGAAAGCACCTAATATCTCGGCAGTCTCATTCTCTTCCTTAGAAAAAGAAGGCGTGGCAATCAATAGTTTCAGAAGCCTTATCGCTTCATCGGTTAGTTGTTTCATAAACCTTAATAGTTATTTTATTTTTAAATCTTTCCCACTTTGCTTCACCCTTCCCATAAAAGCTCTACTTGAATTTATCTCTTTTTTTATGACTCTTAGATTAGCTTTCTCATTATGATACTTTCGAAACATTTCAGCTAATGTATGGTCTTTAAACATAAATAAATTCTTATCATTTTTAAAATACTCAATACCATTTGTGTCAATACTATTCAATTCTTTAAATCTTTCTATGATTATTGATAGAGTATTGGGTTGTCTATGGTCAATTACAAGGTCATCCCATTTGCACAAATGACCAGTTTCTTGGCATTTAACCTGTCCCTTACCTTGAGTATTATCTTTAAAATACTGTTGTTTAAGTTTAATTATATCTTCTTGAATTGTATTTCGACATGCTTTATCAAACCTTTTTTCTTTATCTACTTTAGGTTGATTTATTATCATAACGTATGAAGCATAATAAGTGCTTGAATCATTATAAACTAATTCAAAACATTTAGTATTAAACTGACTCCTTCCTATTTTAATATCTTTAATAAATATCTCTTCTTCTTCGTTATCCTCAATTATTGCATCCTTACTATTATCGCTATTAACTTCCGATATTTTAACCGGGATTTCATTAGCATTTATTTCGTCACACTCTTCATCATAAATTATCAAATCAAGTAAATCGTCAAAATCATTATCATTAAGTATCGTATCAAAATCGTATGAGTTTAAAATATTCTTATAATAACTCAAGGCATCTTTCTTAGACTTATACTCCTTATCCCCAATTTTAATCGACTTGCGCATAATTTATAATTGAGTTTCTGACTAGCCATTTAAAATTGTTGTTCCGGCCTCTCCTTTTATTAGTTGTTTCAATTCTTCTGCCTTGCCAATAATCACCTTACTCACCCCACTATTTATCGCTGCAAAAGCATTATCCAGTTTCGGAATCATACCTGCGAAGATGACTTTCTTTTCTTTTAATTCTTTATAAGTAGTTGGATTGATAGACGGAATCACACTTGCATCATCCTCTGCATCTAGTAATACCCCGCTCTTTTCAAAGCTATAAATCAACTCCACATCATAAATGCCACTCAAAGCTTTTGCAGTTTCCTGAGCAATGGTATCGGCATTTGTATTCAGCAACAAACCATTTCCATCGTGCGTGATGGGTGCTAATACAACTGCGATGTTCTGCTCCAACAAACTCTTTAGTAGCCCAGTATTTACTTCATCAACATCGCCTACAAAGCCGTAATC
>JANYEU010000407.1 GCA_025362915.1 Chitinophagaceae bacterium
GATGAACGTTTCTTTATGTATGGCGAGGATCAGTTGTGGTGTTATCAGTTTACCGAACTAGGTTATCGATCTTATTTTCTAGCAACTACCACCATTGTTCATATTCATAGTGCAAGTACCAAGGCCGATAAACAGTTGCAATTGATATTAAAGATGGTTAAGAATGAATTAGAAATAATGAGAACCCGCAAAGGAAAAGGGTTTTATTATTACCTGTTTTGCCTTATCTATTTGAGCAAGGAATACAGCCGTTACACTATAAAATACCTTTTCCTTAACCTACATGGTAAGCTAATTAGGTAAACATTCCAATGCTTTCTTGGTAATATTTCCCCAATAGTATTTAGCATAGAAAGAATCAGGCGTTGTAATAGGTTGTTGTAGTTTTTCTATAATTGCTTTCGCAAATGTATCCCAGTCGTTATCTTTAATGATAACCAATTTATCTCCACTAGCTTCTTTATCGCAACCAATTGCCCCAGTTTCTGCCGATATTACGGTTGTATTATAACCCAAAGCCTCTACCAGTTTTGTTTTAATGCCACCACCACTCAGTACAGGATTTATAAATATGTCAGCAGCCTTAAAATACAATTCTATATCGGGTACCAATCCTGCGTAGATAATGTTCTTATCTGCATAATCTTTCAACCCATTAAATTCTTCAGGCAAGGCCTTACCACAGATGATTATCTTATATGCCAATCCACTCTTTAATAACAACGGATTTATATGCGTCAATATATCTTTTACCGCATTTAGGTTTGGATGATAGTTTAATAATCCATTGAATAAAATAATGGATTCCCCTTGTTCAATGCCATGCAATTTTCTTACTGTTTCTGCACAAGAAAGTTTATCGGTTGGTACGGAAGGCAAGGGTAATCCAAACGTAATAACATGGCATTTGCTTTCTTTTACCGAAATCTCAACAATCATATATTGCCTGTCTTCTTCGGAGATACAAAACACAATATCAGCCATATTCAGCACCCATTTCTCGTACCCCATCAATATTGGCCACCAAACCTTTCCTACAGATTTAAAGCGTAGGTATTCTATATTGTGTGTGTGTACAATCAAGGTAATATTGCAAGAACGCCTTATCAGCCAACCCAGCCATCCCATGTAAGGATGTTCCAGTATTAAATATTTTATTCCATTTGCCTTTATATAGGAAGATATCTTAAAGAATAAGGACAATTGAAAGAATTTCATCTTGCTGCTTTTCATCCATGGACGCATGGTATAATTCTTTGCCAACTTATCTTCATTGTTACTGGTACTGAATACTGTCAGCTCGCTTTGCATGCCTAAGTACTCATTAAACTGCGCTATAGACTTTTGGCCGCCAGAAACATACGGCAGTATTTGATAAGAGACAATAGAGGCAATTTTCTTTTTCAAGTGAAAGCTATTTATCTGTTTTAGGCAATGCGATGATGTAAATAAATGGGGCTAACAAAAAACCGATTTGCTTATTGGATGATATGATTGAGTTGAATACACTACCCATTTTATTCTTCCATGGTTTGCTATAATGTGTATCCCAAAAGCCAGGTTGAATAATGCATTCCCTTCCACTTACCTCTACCATTGCCTTATGCATATTAAATGGAATTAGGTTTTCTGCCCATACCCCATAATTCATATCGCAAGTGTTGGTATAATAATAATTCTTAGATGGTAGTTTACCACTGATTATAAACTCATTTACAGCCGCTATCAATTCGCTTTTCTCATAACCTCTTGTGCTGGTGGCAAGTCTTAATTGATTCTCTTGAGTCAATTGACTAAAGTTGTTCTTGATAAAATCAACCCTTTGTTGCAGATATACCTTTTCTGTCTTTGTATGATGTCGTACATGCTGCAGGTTCATTGCAGGATTGTAATAGTTGGCTGTCGTAGAGGAATACACAATTGCCTGAGGCTGATACTGATTGATGATGGAATAAAACACATCCAACTTATAAATATGTTCTATAACATTTCGTGAAGTGATGATGTCGCAAACGATGCCTTTTTCTTCCAGAACAACCAATGTCTCATCTATGTTTCCTACAATATATTCATCCACATCTTGGTGTATGGCTTCGGCAATAAGCAGTGCATTCTGTTTCCATTCCTCCAATATATCATTATAAATAACCTTTTTACAGCCAATCATCTTGGCAAGGATGTACAGGCTGCCAATACCCGCACCATAATCCATAATCACTACATCCTCCACTTTCTTTTTACTCAGCGTAATGCTGTTATAAAGCAGGTGAGCACTGGTTTGTATGGAAAAAAACAGCCGCTTGTAATGGCTACCCACAAAGTACAATACACCATGTTCCGATAAGCCCAATGCTTCTACATTAATGGTTTGCATCAATGCCAAAATCTTTTCAGATTGGGCTTGCAGTAGTTCCCCTAATTCATCCTTATGCGGCAGAAATCTATCCATTTCGTTAGTTATGAATTATGAGTTATGAATGATGAGTTATAAGTTTTCTTGACTCATAACTCATCATTCATAACTCATAACTAGTTTTGCTTCCTTTTCTTCCATTCAAAAAATCCAAACAATAATATTAGCAATACGCCTAGGTATGCTGAATACTTGGATAGTTGTTCTCCTAAGTTTACCAGCTTAGGTTCAAACTTAAATTCTATGGTGTGCTTACCAGCAGGTATCGGCATACCGCGAAGTACATAGTTTACCTTACAATAATCTGATTGCTTACCATCAATGTAGGCGTTCCATCCAGCACTATAATAGATTTCACTAAACACGGCGAACTGGTTGCTGGCAGCATTACTTTCATACTTAATATAGTCATTATCGTTCTGAATGAACTTTATAGAAGCGGTAGAATCAAAGACCGGTTGATTGCCTACTATCGATTTAAAGCTTTCATTGGCAAATGCAGTCTTGGCAGGATTAAAGCTATTCAATGATAACATCTCTTCGTCTGCATCTTTCGTAAGCTTCACCTCTTTTACAAACCAGCAGTTACCCATTGCATAAGGGTTGGGTATCGCCATTGTTTGTTTGGGGTCTTTTTGATCGGGCACAATCACATACTTCATATTCAGCATGTTCAACACAGGGAAGCTATCTTTTGCATTCGGATTACCTCCCCAAGCCTGTATGTTTTTATAAATCTGAAACTCTATCAGGTCATTATAAATGGACATTTTAGCCGGGTGATATCCTCCAATGGTATTATGGTGATAAGATGGCATGGCATCGTTGAAAGAATTACCTGCATCAGGACTAAAGCCACTACCATTAAAGGCTGCCAAGTTTAATATGCGATAGTAACTGGTATCCTTATCTAACTGTAAGTCGGCATTATACTTTTGGTATGATTGATCGGAAGCGTCAGCTTCTACAAAGTTTTCATCGGTAAAATATCTTTTGCCAATAGGCAATAAGTCTATTACAGCCAGCAATATAAAAGCAGCAATAACAATTGGTTGCTTGATAAAGCCCTTGGCATACGCAAACAAGGCAGCTACAGTGGCGGCAATAATGCCCAACGAACGCAGCATATCCTTAAAATACAACGCTTTCCTGTCGTCCATCCAAGCACTCATGTAGCTCTTTATAAAGGCATCATTTCCTTTAAAGGCGTTTTCCAATTGCTTCCTCAATGCAATTGTATTGGCGTTGCTATAGCTTGCAAATAGGTAAAAGGCAATCAATACACCTGCTGTTGCGCCAGCTACTATCAAGAAGCTCTTCAATAGTTTTGCCTGCGCTTCCTTTCCTTCCTTCACCGTATCCATAAACTCGCCCGCAAAGATTATCGCCATCAAGGAAACGGATAATTGCGGCATTACCAACGACATGGACGGAGCCCTAAACTTCTTGTAGAAAGGCAAATGATCGAATAGGAAATAGTTAACTGTTTCAAAGTTCTTACCCCATGCCAACACAATACCCAATATGGTTATTGCCAATAGCCACCATTTGTTTTTATTCTTCGATAAACCAAAGCCTGCAATACCTAATAGACAAATGAATGAACCCAAATATACTGGTCCGGATGTACCTGGTTGATCTCCCCAATAAGCAGAAGCTGCCTGATATAATTGTTGGATGGCGGCTTGCGGTATATCTGGACTATTCTGTAATAAGTTTGATATTTTAGAATCGTCGCCCAAGCTGGTAGAGCTTCCACCACCGTAGGCATTTGGCACTATCAAGGTCATTGTTTCGCCAATGCCATAGCTCCATCTAAAGGCATAATCCTTATCAAGTCCGCCTTCAGTCTTGTTCTTTTTATCAGTAGTTCCCAAGGTCAATCCGCTTCCACCACCACGCATGGTTTCTTTAGAATATTCATAAGTAGGAAAGTAACTATTGGCTACTTGAAGGATGGATACGGTGGAACAAACGAGTGCCAATACGATGGTAATACCTAAATGTTTGAAATCTTTTTCTTTAATGGTCTGAATAAGAAATGGTACAAACATAATAAGCCCCATCAGTAAGGTATAATAGGCGATCTGTTGGTGACTTTGGCAGAACAATCCGGTTGCAGATATGATAAAGGCAATGCCCCCCCACCAATAGTTTTTCTTAAATAAAAGTAGTAACGAAGCCAATACCGCCGGTGCATAAGCAATAGATAATAGTTTGGTGTCATGTCCTGCAGCAATAATAATAGGATCGTAGGAGCAATACCCATAAGCAATACCGCCCGCAATACTCAGCCAAGGGTTTACGCCTAGCACCACGGCCAAAAAATATAATCCAAGGCAACACAAGAACAAATAATAAGCAGGTTTTGGCAAGCCAAATGTTAGTACTTCATTTATATAATAAACGCTTACAAATGCAGGATCTTTACTATCCATTGCTATTTGATAAGCAGGCATACCCGAAAACATACTGTTGCTCCATAGTGGGAAGTGACCTGTTTTTTCCTTGTATTTATACGATTGTTGCGCCATTGCCTTCCATTGCACCACATCGTGTTGCTCCAAAACCTTTCCTTCCAAAGCGGGCTTGCAGTAAATAACCGACAGTATCAAAAACGTTAATACAGCAACAATATGCGGCAATAATGGCTTCCAATTAAATTTCTTCATTATCATTGTTTTATAATCCCGGCAAATTAATGTCATTTTTTAATCTCAATTGTATTTTATGCCTTTGCCTTTACATTTATTTATCAGCAGGATTGGGGTTATTTGCAATGCCTTATTCGTATATTGTTTTGTGGTAAGGCATACCAAAGATTTTATTGGCAACCAAGACATCAATTCCGTCATCATCACTTTAGGGTGGGGCGCATCATTTATTTTGAACATATTGCTTAACCTTTCATGGCTAATACTGTTTATCCTCAAGAAAAAGATAGATGTTCCAATATGGATATTACTCCTTAATCTTGTGATGTTTATTTTTCAGATTGGATACTTAGCTTATATACTTTTTTAGTTTTACATTGTAAGTTATAGGTTATACGTCAAATAAAAAACAGATGGCTTAAGACGTAAAACTTACAACGTAAAACGTACAACTTATTACCTAATACTTAACACATACAACTAGTTTCATGATTACAAACATTCTACGAGACAAACCTGCCAAACTATTTATCGCTATCACAGCCTTCTTTGTTGCCAATGCCCTTATAGCGGAATGTATTGGTGGAAAGATATTCTCCTTCGAAAAGCTCATCTGTATCCATCCTTCCAACTTCACCATCTTTGGGCAGAGTGGCATGGCGTTCAACCTTACCTGTGGTGTATTGCTATGGCCGTTGGAGTTTATCATTACCGATATTGTCAATGAGTTCTATGGCCCTAAGGCGGTAAGGCAAATCAGTTATATAGCTGTTGCGCTTATTTCCTACGCCTTTCTTATGTTTTATGTGGCAATACAAGTTCCTGGTGCCGACTTTTGGTTTGGTAGTGGCAAAGACAGCGGCATTGCTAATATGCAGGATGCTTTCAGCGGCATATTTGGTCAGGGCATGTGGATTATAGTGGGTAGTCTTGCGGCCTTCTTGGTGAGTCAGTTTGTGGATGTATATATCTTTCATAAAATAAAAAAGATTACGGGCGATAAATGGGTGTGGTTACGAAGCACCGGTTCCACTGTTGTTTCTCAACTGGTGGATAGTTTTGTGGTGTTGTTCATTGCGTTTAAGATTGGTAAAGGATGGTCATGGCAATTGGTGTTAGCCATTTGTTTGGTAAATTATATTTACAAGTTCACCACCGCCATTGTATTAACGCCAGTTATTTATTTTATAGAACACCGTATGACCCATTACCTTGGCGAAGAAGTAGCCCACAAAATGAAACTGGCGGCCATGGGCAAAGAAAATGAGATAGAGTAGGGGAGGGATGGTAACCGGCTAGCCAAAAAATAACACACATTTTTTAGTTAATCCATTTAACTGTTTTGCCGAGTGTTCATATATTGCAACAGATGTGGTTTTGTACGTCCCTGATTTGCCAACTTTTCAGAAGTTAGTAAATCTAAATGTAACGTGCACTGTTTGGTAAATTTGGCAACTTTCAAAAAGTTACCAAATCACAATTACCTGTGTCATTCCCATTTTTTTCTGGCGCGAGATGAGACATTTGCAATGACGCAAAGTTTATGTAGATAATTGAGGTGAGCGATCAAATTCAAGGTGGTTATTTACTATTTTTATGCATCTTTGATCAAGGAAAAGCTTAAAAAAAACCTTTTATGCCATCGCGCTGAAATTTATAGCTTAAAAGGTTTCTTTTTGCCTATCACGCTGAAATTCTATGCCAAAAAGGTACCTTTTATGCCATCGCAGTGAAATTTTATGGCAAAATGACACCTTTTATGCCATCGCACTGAAATTTATTGCATAAAAGAAGTCTTTTAAGCCATCGCGCTGAAATTTTATGGCAAAAAGGTTTTTTTTAAGCTTTTTATAAGAATGTGACGGGCGGAAACGAACCGTCGTTTAAGGTAACTATAATATCGAATCAGCGAAACCGTCCAATCAATCCATTTATTATTTACTAGCTAATTATTTTCATTCAATAGCTTATTATTTAGGATACTTGGGAGAACCTTTAAGTTAAATGAGAGGATGTGAGGATGCGGATATTATTTATTGGGAAGAAAACTACAAGTAGATAATCATTTTCTTTTTTTAGTGTTACCTATTTATTATATTCGTAATTCATGACAGAAGAAAAGAGTTTGCCAGAGGCGGTGTCGGTTATTAAATACACACTTTCGCCGGAACAGGAGAAAAAGGAAATATTGCGCCACTATCGTGCCTTGTTGAGAGGGTTACGGACTAAACTTAAAAAAGGTGACAGGGAATTGGTGCGTAGGGCTTTTGAAATTGCTGCCGAAGCACACAAGACCATGCGCCGCAAAAGTGGCGAGCCTTATATATTGCATCCATTGGCCGTAGCCATGATTTGTGTGGAAGAGATTGGGCTTGGGGTGAGGAGTACCATTTGTGCCTTGCTGCACGATACAGTAGAAGATACCGACATTACGCTAGATCAGATACAATCTGAATTTGGCATTGAGATATCTAAAATTGTTGATGGACTTACCAAAATATCCAGTGCAATTGATACCAATACAAGCCAACAAGCGGAAAATTTTAAGAAGATATTATTAACGCTTACTGATGATCCACGAGTTATCCTGATAAAATTGGCAGACCGACTGCACAACATGCGCACACTAGATAGCATGAAAAAGGAGAAGCAATTAAAGATTTCTTCCGAAACAGTTTGGGTATATGCTCCGTTGGCGCACAGGATGGGCTTGTACACCATTAAGACAGAGCTGGAAGATTTGGCAATGAAATATCTGGAAACAGATGCCTATAAGGAGATTGCCAAACGATTGGCAGAAACTAAAAGGGAAAGAACGCGATACATCAATGAATTCATCAGGCCATTGAGGGAAAAGCTGGAAGCCACAGGTTTTAAGTTTGAGATATATGGCAGACCAAAGAGCATACATTCCATCTGGAATAAGATTAAAAAGAAGGCTGTAACGTTCGATGAGGTTTATGATCTTTTTGCCATCCGTATCATTCTGGATGCGCCAACAGAAATGGAAAAGGAACAATGCTGGAAGGTATATTCCATGATAACCGACGAATATAACCCTAGCCCTGAGCGTTTGAGGGATTGGTTGAGTAACCCGAAAAGCAATGGTTACGAAGCTTTGCACACCACCGTAATGGGACCATTGGGGAAGTGGGTGGAAGTGCAGATCCGTACCAAGCGGATGAATGAAATTGCCGAAAGAGGGCTGGCGGCACACTATAAATATAAGGAAGGCAGCAGCGATGAAGACCGTTTTGATAAATGGTTTGGGCAGATAAGAGAAGTTTTGGCGCAGGAAGATACAGACAGTGTAAACTTTTTGAATGACTTTAAAACCTCATTCCTTGCAGAAGAGATTTATGTTTATACCCCAAAAGGGGAGGTGAAGATGTTGCCCAAAGGGAGTACGGCCTTAGACTTTGCCTTTGCCGTGCACAGCGAAGTGGGCAGCCATTGTATTGGGGCAAAAGTGCATCATAAGTTGGTGCCTATCAGCCATAAATTGCGTAGTGGCGACCAGATAGAAATCATTACCAGCAATAAACAAAAGCCTACCGAAGATTGGTTGGGTTATGTGGTGACTGCCAAGGCGAAAGCAAAAATCAAGGACTCGCTTAAGGAAGAGAAAAGAAAGATTGCAGAGGATGGTAAATACATCTTGCAACGTAAATTGGAAGGTATTGGGGCAAGTTATAGTCAGAACAATATTGATGAATTGATGGGGTTTTATAAGCTTTCTTCTCAACTGGATTTGTTTTACCTGATTGCCACCAAAGGAATAGACTTAAAGGAACTGAAAGATTTTAATGTTTTGGGGGATAAATTGGAACCTCCAAAACCAAAGCATACAATAACCGAAATAATACCTGAACACCAAAACCAAAAGCAATATAGTAAAAAGGATAGCGAACTGATTATTTTTGGGGAGAGCAGTGAAAAGATAATGTACAGCCTTGCCAAATGCTGTAACCCAATTCCGGGTGATGCCGTGTTTGGTTTTGTAAGTACAGGCAAGGGATTGATAATTCATAGAACCAACTGCCCCAATGCCACGCAATTAATGGCTAATTATGGACATAGGATTGTGAAAACCAAATGGGCTAAGAATAAGGAGATTTCTTTCTTGACAGGATTGAAAATAATTGGGGTGGATGATGTGGGTGTGGTCAATAAAATAACAAATATTATCAGTGGAGAATTGAAAATCAATATCGCAGCACTCACAATAGAAGGCGGTGAAGGATTGTTTGAGGGTACCATCAAGGTGTTTGTTCATGATAAGGAAGAGTTGGAAGAATTGGTGGATAGGTTAAGGAGTTTACCAGGATTGAAGGTGGATAGGTTTGATACCGATGAAACCCCGAAGACCTAAACTCAACCAACTGGCGTACATTCGCAACAAGTAAAAAGGCAGGATGAGAATAAATACGATGGCAGAAATGATGGCAAAAGGCGAAGCCCCCGAAATATTATTTTGGGTAGGTTGTGCTGGGAGCTTTGATAGCCGTGCGCAGAAAATAACCAAAGCCTTTGCTTCCATACTTCAAAAGGTAGGAATTAATTTTGCCATTCTGGGAAAGGAGGAAGCCTGTACCGGCGATCCTGCAAGACGAGCGGGCAATGAATTCCTTTTTCAGATGATGGCTTACCAAAACATCCAAACATTGAATGGTTATGGCATAAAGAAGATTGTGACCACCTGCCCACATTGTTTCAATACACTAAAAAACGAATATCCTGAACTTGGTGGTAGTTATGAAGTGATACACCACACTACCTTATTACAACAGTTGATTGATGAAGGAAAGATAGTTTTGAAAGAAGGTGGCACATTTAAAGGAAAGAAAATATCTTACCACGATAGTTGTTATCTCGGCAGGGCAAACAACATATACGAAGCTCCCAGAAAAGTATTAGAAGCCTTGGATGCTGAACTGATAGAAATGAAAAGATGCCGTAGTAACGGACTTTGTTGCGGCGCTGGCGGCGCACAGATGTTTAAGGAAGATGAGCCTGGCACTAAGCGAATAAATATAGAACGCACAGAGGAAGCATTGCAAACAGGTGCGGCAATAATTGCATCTGCCTGCCCGTTTTGCAATACAATGCTTACTGATGGCGTGAAGAATAAGGAAAAAGAAAACAATGTTCAGGTGCTGGATGTGGCAGAATTGATTGCAATGAGTATGATTTAGTCGAAAGTGGAGAGTCAAAAGTAGAAAGTTATAGCTTTCATTTCTTGACTCTCGACTTCGACTATTAACTATTGACTAAATTTAAAAAATGAATATACAAGAAATATTACCTGCCGATTTTCATCCACAGTCTAAGGTGTGGGTTTATCAAAGCAGCCGTTTGTTTGGAATGAACGAGGCATTTGAGATGGAAACAATGTTTGAAAACTTTGTCAGTGCATGGAAAAGCCACGGCGCACCAGTAAAAGGGTATGCCAATTTGTTTTATGGACAATTTATTATCCTTATGGCTGATGAAACTGCAACCACTGTTGGCGGATGTAGTACAGATAGTAGTGTCCGTTTGATAAAGGAGATAGAACAACAGTTTAAGGTTGATATGTTCAACAGACAGAACCTTGCTTTTTATATCAATGAAAAGGTTCAATTATTACCCCTTATACATTTAAATCATGCCTTGGAGAATGGTTTCATTACGGGAGAAACTTTGTATTTTAATAACCTTGTAGCTACCAAGGAAGCCTTGATAAAAGAATGGCTTGTGCCAGCAAAACAATCATGGTTGAACAAAAAGTTGGAAACATTTGCTGAGAAAACGTCTAAGGCCGTGTAAGTTACTGTTCAATGATAATATCATATTTATTTAAAAGCCCGGCTATTCCATTGGTGGAGAACCGGGTTTTTTTAATACGATTTATTTCAGGGTCAATGGAATAATTGTATGCCGTTCGGAGGTCAGCTTTTTCTAGTATTGCACCAACAAATGTTGCTAACAGTAAGTTGCAATTATCAAAGACAGCACTTGTAAGATTGGTTTCAGTGAAATCAACTTCGTTTAAGCTGGTGTTTTTAAAGATAGTCTTCTTGAGATTTACCTTATAAAAAGAAGCAAGGTTCAGGTTGCAATTTTCAAAAGAAATAGTAAGTAAGAACTGGTTACAATCTTCAAAATGCAATCCTAGTAGTTTACAATCCTTAAACTTGGTGTCATTAAAAACTGTATTTCCTAACTTAACCATGCTAAGATTGCAGCCAGTGAATGTACATTCAGAGAAGTTTATTTTAGATAAGTCAGTGCCAGAAAAGTTGCAGTTGATAAAAGAACAGTTGTCATAATCTGCCTCGCCCAAAGGTTTTGCAGCAAAGTCTATCTGCTCAAATTCCTTATCTTCCACATACTTTCTTTCCATCCTAAAACAAACCAAATAATTGACTATCTATTTTACTGATCACTTCACCAAGATGTTCTTCATTCTCGGCAAACTTATTTTTGTCGCAATCTATTATTAATATCGGTCCTTCCTTATATTCTGCTACAAACTTTTCATAGTATGTATTCAGCTTCTTCAAATAATCCAAACGTATGTTTTCTTCATATTCCCTACCTCTTTTCTGAATCTGATAAACCAATGTAGGTACAGAAGCTTTCAAATAAATCAATAAATCTGGTGGTTCCACCATCGTCTTCAGTGTCTGAAAGAACTGAAAGTAATTGTCATAATCACGCTTGCTCATCAGGTTCATATCATGAAGGTTGGGTGCAAATATGTTTGCATCCTCATAGATGGTCCTATCCTGAATGATTGTTTCTGTTCCTCTCTGAATCTCCAATAATTGTTTTAAACGACTATTCAAAAAATAGATTTGCAAGTTGAAACTCCAACGGGGCATATCGTCGTAAAAATCCATCAGGTAAGGGTTGTGGTCAACGTCTTCAAACTGGGGAATCCATTTGTAATGCTTGCTTAGCATCTCCGTAAGGGTTGTTTTGCCTGCGCCAATATTGCCGGCAATGGCAATATGCTTGGGCTTCTTTAAACTTGTCATAGCGTTAATTATCTGGGTAAATAAACTAAATTATTATCAATAAATAGTAAAAACTATTGTTGGGGTTATTTATCTGAATAACATCAAGCAATCTTTTCTAAGGGTCAGCAAATGTAATTACCAGACACCGTAAAGCAATCTTTTTTATTAGTAATTCATTCCAATAGCCTGTCTTACTTCTTTTAGGGTAGCACTGGCACTCTCCCTTGCCTTCTCTGCACCTTGTCTTATTATTTTAGATAGCAAAGCCTTGTTATTTTGTATTTCAGCAGCTTTTTCTCTTATTGGGGTAATGAATTTTATCATATCCTCTGCCAATTGTTTCTTCATATCGCCATAACGGATGATGCAATTGCCATCACTACTGGCATTAAAATCTGTTTCAAACTTTTCTACCGCATCTTTGCTGCTAACCAATCCCATTAGGGTAAAAAGATTTTCTATATAGTCTGGCTTGCTACTGTTTGGTGTTGCCGGCCCTCCATCTGTTTTGGCTTTCATTATTTTTTTACGCAACAAATCATCTTCGTCTGCCAAGTACAATGTGTTTAATTGGTTCTCGCTTTTACTCATCTTCCCATTTCCATTCAGGCTTAATATCTTCACCAGTTCACCACCATAATTAAAGGCATGTGGCTCTGGCAAAACATTGCCATAGCGGTGATTGAAACGTTGGGCAAAGTTGCGTGCCATTTCCAGATGCTGTTCCTGATCTTTTCCTACAGGCACTTTTACTGCCCTATGAATCAATATATCTGCCGCTTGCAACACAGGATAGGTCAATAATCCCGCATTAATGTTATCGGGTTGTAAGCGTACCTTGTCTTTAAAAGTGGTTGTCTTTTCTAGTTCACCTTTATAGGCAAGCATGTTTAAGTAAAGATATAATTCGGCTATTTCAGGTACATCACTTTGCACATAAAGGGCTACTTTGTCTGGATCCAATCCACAAGCCACATTTTCTGCAATAACCCTATGTACGGCGTTCTGCAATTCTTTTGTATCCGGATGTGTGGTGAGGCTATGCCAGTTGGCAACAAAAAAGTAACAATCATACTCATCTTGCATACGCACATAATTGCGCATGGCGCCAAAATAATTACCCAAATGTAAAAAACCAGTGGGGCGGATGCCACTCAAAACAACCTCTTTTGCCATAAGGCGGCGAAGATAATGATTAGAAAAGTGGAAAGTGGAAAGTCAATAGTCAAGAGTTGAAAGGCAATAGTCAAAACTCAATAGCTTTAGTTAGAATACCCACTTTCAACTATCGACTTATAACTTACGACTCTTGATTTACAACTCTTAAAAGAAAATTAGGTAGTATATGGTTATGCGTCCACACTATCTTATCCGGGTCTTGCAGGTTTTCCACCATACTAGCCCATTTTGCTTCCCCATGTTCGTGTATTACAGCTTGTTTTTTTTCTTCTATTTGCAAATGATGACTCATGCCAATGGGGTCGGCTTCTGGGTGAAATTGTGTGCCAACAAAATATTTATTAAATCGTATGGCCATCACAGCACGGTCGTAAGGCACATGTGGTCTTTCCTTTTCTATCGATAATACCTTGCCGCCCATTTGTGCCAGCTTCTCATAATTTGGTTTTATCACTTGAAAATCCCTGTTGTCCACAGCATAAAAAGGGTCTTTCAATCCATCAAAAACCTCTTCTTCAAATCCATCATGCAGCATGTGGATAGGAAATACACCAAACGAAGTACTCTTTCTTTTGCATACAAGCCCAATATCAAAATAGCGTGAAGCCAACTGAAAACTGTGGCATATAAACAGTATATGTTTCTTTTTTAGTTCAGTACTGCCGTTCCAATTTTCTATTGAGCGAAGCCATGAAAAATATATTTTCTCCCATTCCTCATTTACAGAGTCTATTGGCGAACCAGGGCCGCCGCTAGATATATAACCATCATAAGAAGTGTCAGGCACTTGCAGATGCTGCCTTACATCAAACTCATCTACCTCAATATATAAATTGTTTTCTACGCCATACTGCCTGATGATATCCCGCAAACCTCGCATACCTTGGTTGGGGTAACCATCGTACAGATCTAATATTGCTATCTTAATTGGATGTTCATTCACAAAACTCATATTAAAAACGAAAGTAAGGGAATCTAGATTCTAATTATTTACGATTTAATAAAATAGTTGATAGGGGAGGGGATTAAAATACCTTATTACAATATTATAAGTAATGGATTTACAATATTTTATTATTATTAATTAATGATTCATTTTTTATTATCCTATCTTGATAAAGAAGCTGGCAATGGCTTCATTTGGGTTGTAAACATTTAGTTGTATCATGCCTGTGGCAGCATTATACCCAAGCTGGGCGGCTGTTTTCTCAACAAAAATATTAGGGTTCGGCGTTACAGTCAGTGCACCCACTGGTGGCACATCTCCTTTTAGCAGGCTATAATAAAATACAAGGCTGGTACCGGCTGTAACCCTTATCCTGAACTTGGTTATATCCCTTACACCATTTGTTCTTGGCCCCTTATAACCATAAACAGCCACGTTTCCTTTTCTATCCACCACTTTTGCTGCAATGTCATACACCACATAGTCGGCATATTTGGTTCTGTTTCTATCGTAATAATAGTTTTTTGCCGTTTCGCACATATCCCTCATCATATCAAAAAGGGCGTTTGCAGCATCGCGCCTTGTACCGGTTACCAATGTGGCACTACTTTCCAGAATGGGTGTGGCAGCAATCAATACCAACAATTCGCCACTAAGGGTGGTAATATCGGTAAGCATAACGGCTGTCAATCCCTTTGCCTCCATTTTGACCATATTTTTATTCCCCCTAAAAACTACATTACCACATTCGTTATACAATTCATTGGGCGTCATTTGGCTTATTTTTTTAATACCAAAGCTTTTGTATATGGGCGATTTTGCCCCAAACGTATTTTTGGCTATTCCAATAACGTCCCTAACGGCAATAACCAGCTCGGCGGTCTTTAAATCGCGGTCTGCAAAACCCACAGAGGAGTCATGAACCTCTGTATGATTGCTCGGCACTCCCATAAAAGCCAGTAAAGCTGTTTCGAGAGCATCTATTTTAACCACGGTAATTCCCCTGGGTTCCAATTCAGCTTGGTCTCGGCGTAGAAAGGCTATTTTTTCTATACCCTTTAATTTTAAATAACCGTAAGTGCAAGAGAAATGTAATGGTATCAACGGTTTCTTAGACATATAGCAAGATTTAAATTGTTAATCGTTATTTGTAAATACAATATTACAACTAATAAAAGGATAACTGCTGATATATTTTACAAAATAGCTAAATATTTTAAAATTATTTTTAAAACTTATTTTATTCTTTTTCAATTATTTATTTCAAATATTGAATATCTGTTTTACCAAGTAGCATTTTATTTCTCCTACAACTGTTTTTACATTTCCTACGGCCAATTTTACTTCTCCTATGGGATAGTTTACACCTCTGATGTCTCTTTTTATATCTCCTAAAGGTGGTAATACATCTCCGATGGGCAATAAAACACTTCCGATGAGCAATAAAACACTTCCGATGCCCGTTCTAACCATTTTTTCGGGCATCATACAACAATTTTTAGGGTGCGGATGATGGGGTTTTGGGATGGGAGAAGTGGGAACTGTGTAGTAAGTATAGTGATTTATCGGCGGTGGACACTCGTTTGGCTTGGATGTCTTGATGCTACTTAAACAATGTGTTCAAACTGGCATCGGAGATGAAATATGCCTCATTTTGGGTAAAAGGAATTTTAAATAATGAGTTTATTATAATTTAAAGGCATTCTTTTTAAATAAAATATTGAGAGTAATTCTCAATTTTTAACATGAATTGTAATTTAAGTAAGTAATTACTACTTATCATTGCTAAATAATCTCATTAATTAGAAAAAATGATACTAGAATTTACAGTGGGGAACTTTCTTTCTTTCAATGAAAAGAGGACTTTAAGTTTTGAGGCAAAAGGGATTTCTGAATTGAAGGAAAATGTAATTAAATCAAAGAAATATAAGATACTTCGTTCTGCGGTAGTATATGGCGCAAATTCAAGTGGAAAAAGTAATTTATTAAAAGGACTAGACAGGATGAGGGATATGCTACTTCTTTCCGTAAAGCTTAATGATTCGGAGAAATTAGAGTATAGTCCCTTTTTATTATCTATAGAAAGTGAACAAAGTCCTACTTTTTTTGAAATTATTTTTTTACATGAGGATATTAAATATCGATATGGGTTTGAATATAACCTTACCGCAATTGTAAATGAGTGGCTGTACTCAGCACAAAATTCAAAAAAAGAAGAAATTCTATTTGTAAGAACTCCTGATGGCATTGCCGTCTCAAATAAATTTAATGAGGGGGAAGGAAAAGAAAATGCAACAAACGATAATCGACTTTTTGTTTCATTGGTAGCTCAATTGGGAGGAGGTATTTCAAAAAAGATACTCGAATGGTATAGAGAGTATAATGTATTATCAGGTTTGGAGCATAAGGATTATAATGGGTTTACAACGAGAATGCTTCACCGTCAATCAGAAGGATCTAATGAGTCCTTTTCATTTTTCAAAAAATTAAAATTAGGATTTAATAATGTACAAATTGCAGAATCGGAGTTTAATCATTTAGAAGCCAGAGATAATATACTAAAGGGTTTAAAACCCAAAAACAGTAACGTAATAGTTGCTGGAGTTCAAGTATCATTAATATTCAAAACAATTCACAATAAATATGACAAAAAAGGTACTGTTGTTGGTACTGTCTTACTGGATAAACATGAAAATGAGTCTGAAGGAACGAATAAGATTATTGATTTATCTGGACCTATTTTCGACACACTAAGCCTTGGGAAAATATTAATCATTGATGAATTGGATGCCAAACTACATCCACTAATCACTACGCATATTGTTAAACTATTTAATAATCCAGAAACAAACACTAATAATGCACAGCTTTTATTTGCTACTCACGACACAAATCTATTGAGTACGGAGCTTTTTAGAAGGGATCAAATTTGGTTTACAGAAAAGGATGATTTGGAGCAGACTGATTTATACTCATTGTATGATTTTAATTTGCCCGACGGAACAAAGGTTAGAAATGATTCTAATCTTGAAAGAAACTACATAAGAGGCAGGTATGGGGCGATACCTTTTATTACAAACTAAAATAAAAGAGGTATGGCTAATATTATTAAGGTTGATAATGTATTGGAGAAACGGTTTGCGCGTAAAATACAGACTAAAAAGAAATCAAAAGTGCTTGTTGCATACTTTCTGATTGTTTGCGAAGGAGAAAAAACAGAGCCAAATTATTTTAGGGCTTTCCCAAAACAAGCCGGTAAGATTGTGTATGATATTGAGTTTGACGGAGGCGGAATCAGTACTTTAAAAGTTGTGGAGAAAGCTATTGAGTTAAGGAATGCATCTACTCAAAAGTATGATAGGGTTTGGGCTGTGTTTGATAGGGATAGTTTTAAGTCTGCTTCATTTAATAGTGCAATACTAAAAGCTAAAGCTAATAATATTGAATGCGCTTGGAGTAATGAAGCATTTGAACTCTGGTATCTTTTGCATTTTCACAAAAGGGTAACGGCAATGGAAAGAGGCGAATACAAAAAAGCTATAGAAGTAGCCATCAACAATAAGAAGAAGCGCAGTGAAAAGAAATTTATATACCAAAAAAATGACTTAGAAATGTACTCTCTTCTCAATAAACATGGCAACCAAGAGTTGGCAATTAAATGGGCAAAAGAATTAGATGAAAATATTATAGGATAAAATTTTTCAAGTCACAATCCGAATACAAGAGTGTATAAACTGGTTGAGGAATTAACTGGAAAGTCAGAGACATTGAATAAAGAAATTCAGAAAAAATTTGATGAAGGAAAATAAAACAAGGTATTTAAACCTAAAACCAGTATAGTAGTTGTTCAACTACTTTTATTTTAATTAATTGTTTAGTACTATTTTGGTATAATACCTGTAATTTTATCATCTAGGATAATTACAGGTTTTAATACGTGTTAATCCCAGGATTGAGTGCCGAGAAAAATGTACCCAATATTAAATTAGATAACCCATTTAAAACTAATAATTGCTATGAGGATTTTGATTGCAGATGATCATCAGTTGGTAAGAGCCGCGTTGAAGTATATTCTAAAAGAAGCTTATCCTAATTTGGAATTGGAGGAAGTGGATAATACCGTTGCACTCTTTAAGAGGGCGGTAAAGGAGAAGTGGGACTTAATTATTTCGGATCTTTCTTTTCCAGGTCAGTCAGGTTTGGAAGTGCTGAAACAAATAAAGACACATGCCCCTAAGATACCGGTGTTGATATTGAGTATGTATCCTGCACAGGAATATGCTATTAGGTGTATTACTGCAGGCAGTGCGGGTTATCTGACAAAAGATAATATATCGGAAGAATTGATAACGGCCGTAAATCAAATTCTTGCCGGGCGTAGGTATTTGAACTTGGAAGTGGCCGAAATATTGGCCTCTTCGTATGAAAACAAATCTAAGACAGATACCCATGAGAATCTATCGGATAGGGAGTATCAGATATTCAAGATGTTGATTGATGGACACTCCATGCAGAATATTGCAGAAAAGTTATCTATCAGCATCAATACGGTTCGCTCCCATAAGGTTCACATACATAAAAAAATGAATATTCATGGCGATGCGGACTTAATTAAATATGGCATTCAACATCACTTGGATTAAGGTAAAATTGGCAGAATAAATGTTATTTTTTGTTTATATTATAATTTTTATATGTTTTTAACCCCTAATAGTTTAAATGAAAGAAAAAAATGCTTTAGTTTGTAATTGTATAAACTATAAAGGAAATATTAATGAAAATCTTATTGGTTGATGATCACGCCATGATTAGGCAAGGACTGGTGCTGTTGTTGAGGCAAACTTACCCTTCTGCAGAAATAACAGAACAAAACGATGCTAACAAACTTAGGGATGAACTTTTAAGTAAAACCTTTGATATTGTTATCACAGATTTATTTATGCCTGGCCCACCTGTAATTGAGATAATAAAACAGGTAAGAGATACCGGAAACAAGGTTCCTATCATTATTTTAAGCATGTCTTTGCCAGAGCGGAATGCTGTAAGGGTAATCAGGGCAGGGGCAAATGGTTATCTAAGTAAGGATACCGTGCCGGAAGAATTAATAAAGGCCATGCAATTTGTACTGCAAGGCAGAAAATATATTACCCCAGAAATAGCCTCATTACTTGCGGATGCCTATTTGGATGATACAGAGAAAAAGCCACATGAAACCCTTTCGGATAGAGAGTTTGAAGTATTCCAGATGTTGGCACAAGGTAAAACGGTTACTCAGATTGCCGAGTCGTTACATGTAAGTATCAATACAATAAGTACATACAAATCAAGAATTTTAGACAAGATGAACTTTCAAAGCTTTGCGGATATTATAAAGTATGCCCATACAAACAATCTGATTTAATCACTCACTGTTAAATTTATTAGTCAATAAAAAAGCCGCAATCATAAAGAATGCGGCTTTTTTTGTTATTTGTTAAGAATAGTAATTATTCAGCAACAACTTCAAAATCAACTTCTGTAACGTGTCCGCCACCAAAATCGATAGAAGCCTTGTAAGAACCTAATTCTTTTACATCACTAAGTATGGTAATTCTCTTACGATCCACTTCGTAACCTTTTTGGTCACGGATAGCCCTGGTAATTTGCAAAGAAGTAACACTACCGAATATTTTTCCGGAAGTACCAACTTTTGCACCAATGCTAAGTGGAGAAGAGGTAATAGTAGCTATTACACTCTTTATTTCAGCAAGCATTGCCGCTTCTTTCTTAGCTTTTACCTTTAATGATTCATCCAGTTTTTTTAGATTAGAAGGAGTTCCTTCAATTGCAAACTTTTGAGGAATCAAATAGTTACGTGCGTAACCATTCTTCACGGTTACCAATTCGTTTTTACCGCCTAAATTATCTACTTCTTGTATTAATATAACTTGCATAATTGATTGTTGTTAGTCCCCAGAACCCAGCTTTTAAACTGTCTCCCAGTATTATTTATTATATACCGAGATTAGGGAGGGTTACTAAAATTGTTTATTTCATTAAATCTGTTACATAAGGCAACAACGCCATTTGTCTTGCTCTTTTTACAGAATCACCAACCTTACGTTGATATTTTAAAGAATTACCACTTAAACGACGTGGTAATAATTTACCTTGTTCATTAAGGAATTTTCTTAAGAATTCAATGTCTTTGTAATCAACATACTTGATTCCGTATTTCTTGAAACGACAGAATTTTTTCTTTTGTTTTTCTTGTTTTACCGCTGTTAGGTATTTAATATCACTAGCCTTTGCCATAATTATACAATTTCTTTATCAAGTTTCTTAAATCCGCCATTTCTTTTTACGTAGTTATACTCAACGGCGTTTTTGTCGAGTTTCGTAATCATGTGACGCATAATTTGCTCATCACGAAGTATTTGTACTTTCAATTTTTCATTGAAATCACTAGGCGCGATATATTCTACCACCCAATAAATACCTGTTGTTTTCTTTTCAATTGGGTAAGCCAAAGACTTTAGCCCCCAAGGATTGCTGTGGACAATCGAACCGCCTGCTTCTATTGCGAGGTCGGAATACTTTTTCTGCGAAGCCTTAAATTCTTCTTCAGAAAGGATTGGTGTAAAAATCACCATCAATTCGTAACTGTTCATTTACTGAATTTAAAATTATAAAATGGGTTTATCCCAATGGACAATCCGAAATTGTATCGGACAGAATCTGCCAAGACAGATTTGGGGCGGCAAAAGTATGGGTATTTTATTATTGTATGAAAATTATTTCAAAAAGGCCTTTATAGCTTTTCTTTTATCAATTTATTAATCCACGCATTATTTCCTTTTTTACTATTGCACTTATCTTTGCCAAGTTCTCAATACTTCGTCAATGAAATATTTATTTATCTGTTTCTTATTCTTTTTTTCGGCGTGCAGTAATATAAATTCCGAGTACAAAGATGCGGATAATGCCTTGGATGCAGGTAGGGAATTTATTGATGCCTGCCTGAAAGGGGATTTTGTAAAGGCTTCTTTTTATATGATTCCTGATGACAAGAATAAGGATTGTCTAACCAAAATAGAAAGGCAATATAGGGAAAAAGACCGCGATGGAAGGCGACAGTACAGGGAGGCATCTATTAATATTAATGAAATAGCAAATCCAACAGAAACTGTAACTGTTATTAATTATAGTAATTCTTATGACAAGATTGCCCATAAAATAAAGGTGATTCAACAGAATAATAAATGGCTCGTAGACTTTAAATACACCTTCGATCCTAATTTATAATTGCTGTTTCAATATAAAGTTGTTTATTGCAATCGTTTTCGTATTGAAAATGTATTAATTAACCCATAAATAATTTATTTACTTAATGATTACTTCAAATGTTCTTCACCCATGGCACGGCGTAACGCCAGGCGAAAATGCACCAAGAATTGTTACTGCAATTATCGAAATTCCACAAGGAAGCCGTTGCAAATATGAAATTGATAAGGCTACCGGACTTTTAAAATTGGATAGGATTATTTATTCCTCTTTCCATTATCCTATCAACTATGGTTTTATTCCGCAAACTTATGGCGGCGATAAGGATCCATTGGATATATTGGTAATTACATCTTTGCCAGTAGTACCGCTTACCATGATGGATGCGAAAGTGATAGGTGTAATGCAAATGATAGATCAAGGTGAGGCAGATGATAAGATTATTGCTGTAGCTGCTACTGATCCTACGGTGAACCATTATAACAACATTGAGGAATTGCAACCACACTTCTTTGATGAATTGAGGCATTTCTTTGAAGAGTATAAGAAATTAGAGAAAAAAGCCGTTAAGGTGGAAGAGTTTGGTGATAAGACAAAGGCAATCTCGATTGTACAAGAAGCTATTGCCTACTATAAAGAAACTTTTCCTAGATAGTTAAGTTACAATGCTAAAAATGTCTATTACTACTATCGTCATACTTATTATCATCGGACTTGCGGCTGGTATGCTTAGTGGTCTTGTAGGGGTAGGTGGTGGACTTATCATTGTTCCATCGCTGATATATTTTCTGGCATTCTCACAAAAAGAGGCGCAAGGAACTTCATTGGGTATCCTTTTATTGCCAGTAGGTATTTTGGCAGTCATGCAATATTATCAAAAGGGATATATTGATATAAAAGTGGTACTGATTGTATCGGCAGGCTTTCTGATAGGTGGATGGTTTGGTAGTAAGATGGCAGTTTCGCTGCCAGTGACAACCATCAAAAAGATATTCGCCGTATTTATGCTTATTACTGCTTTTAAAATGTTGGTTTTGGATAAACCTTCGCAAGGAAAAGAACCTGAGAAGCAAATGGACACAAAAAGGGAAATAAAATAAATAAACCATTTGGTACAAAAGGACTGGACTATTACATTTGCAAAAAAATAAACAATGGAAGCAAAAAAATCTACTGGAATTTATTGGTTGTATTTTACCGTTTGGTTAGGTATAATGATTACCTTGATGTTTGTATATCGTGAATTCTTTTGGTTGGCCCTTCCTGGCACACTTACTTCTTTTGTAAAAGGAATGGATCTCATTTAATAAATATCTAATAGCATACCATAAAAAAAGCAGGCAATTACGCCTGCTTTTTTTATGGTATTATCCTATGTAAGTATTATTTCAAGTAGTCGGTAATGGCCGAACTATCCGGCTCAACCTTACTAGGGAAATAAGCCAGCATTTTACCATTCTCATCCAACAGGAATTTATTAAAGTTCCAGCCAATGGTCGCATCCAATACGCCATTTTGTTCTTTGCCGGTAAGCCATTTGTAAATAGGGGCTGTATCATCGCCTTTCACACTTATCTTACTGGCCAAAGGAAAGGTTACACCAAAACGGGCCTTGCAAAACTCCACGATCGCACTATCGCTGCCTGGTTCTTGCGCATGGAAGTTGTTTGCGGGGAATCCTACAATAACCAACTTATCCTTATTGGCTTCATATAATTTTTCCAATCCTGCATACTGACGTGTAAATCCGCATTTGGATGCAACGTTTACAACCAAAATTTTCTTCCCTTTAAATTTAGAAAAGTCGATCGTGCCCCCATCAATACTTTTTACCTTAAACTGATGGATTGACCTATTGGGCATAATAGTAAATGCACAGAATGCCGCAACTGTAATAACCGAGAGTAAATATTTCATGTTTGTTTATTTTGCTGTGAAGTAACAAAATAATTATGGATAAGTTTCAAAAACATAAATGATAAAGCTAGCAGATTTTATCTGAGGTTAATACATGAATAATTTGTTTTATTTCCAATCATATCAGCATGAATAATAGATTAGAAATAGCTATTTGAGCGATTTTAAGAAGATAAATAAACTGCTTTCGAAAGGAAAGTATGTTCACTAAGAAAGAAGTTTTATCGCAACAAAAAGATAAAGATATAACACCAACCAAGCCGCTGGAAACTATATTCAATTGATAAATCATTGAAGGCTTCGGTAGGAGAAATGCTATCGTTTTAACTCACGTTTTCATAAAACAATTAGCTGGCAAGGAATAAAATGTTAGGATAGATATGAATTTTGATGAAGTTCACCTTCATCTTAACAAACAATAGAGCTTTCAACATTACTTTGCAATTCTTTTAAATTACTATGGACGGATTAAGGGAACAATTACTAATACTGGTTTCTTCACCCATTTATATCATACTGATTGGTGGCGAGTTGCTGTTATCCCATTGGCAATATAGGCAGAAATACACGCTTCGGGATACCATAACCAACGTATACCTGATGCTGCTGAATGCTGGAATAGACTTGGCATTTAGGTTTGTTTATATTGGAATTTTTAATCAATGTTTTAAACACCGAATTATCAATTGGCAGGTGGGTATCCTTTATTGGGCAACACTATTAATTGCCGAAGACTTCCTTTACTACTGGCTTCACCGTTTCGATCATGAAATAAGGTTTTTTTGGGCAACGCACGTTACCCATCATAGTAGTGAGCAGTACAACTTTTCAGTTGGGTTTAGGTCTTCGGTATTTCAGCCACTCTATCGGTTTATTTATTTCTTACCACTGCCGCTGCTAGGTTTCAAACCTTTGGACATTTTATTTATGTATGCCGCCACACAGATATGGGGCATTTTTGTGCATACCCAATTGATAAAAAAGATGGGCTTTTTGGAATATATATTGGTTACGCCATCGCATCATCGGGTGCATCATGCCTCAAACCCAAAATATCTGGACAAGAACATGGGGATGTTCCTGATTGTGTGGGATAAGCTTTTTAATACTTTCCAACCAGAATTACCTAATGAAGAGTACCAACCAATAAGATATGGACTAACAAAAAACATAGAGAAACCTAATGCTGCAACCATTGTTTTTCACGAATGGATGCAGATAGTAGAAGATATTTTACAGCCAAA
>JANYEU010000206.1 GCA_025362915.1 Chitinophagaceae bacterium
GCAATAAATTCTTGAAGAATGAAAGGGTTAAGGATCAGATAGAATCGATAGATGATTGGACGGAGTCTAATCCTAAAACCATCTATATGGAAGATAATGCCAAGGGCATTGTGAATAAGGTGGACAGCCCCGATGTAGGCATGATGTACAGCATGAACCCATATCAGGGTTGCGAACATGGCTGCATTTATTGCTATGCCCGCAATAGTTTTGAATACTGGGGATGGAGTGCTGGGATAGATTTTGAAACGAAAATTATCGTTAAAAAGAATGCACCTGAACTGCTCCGTAAGTTTTTGATGCACCCTAAATGGGAATGTGTTCCCATCTCCCTAAGCGGCAATACCGACTGTTACCAACCGGCGGAAAAGAAGTTTAAAATTACCAGACAAATACTGGAAGTGTGCAATCAGTTTAACCAACCCGTAGGCATCATTACCAAGAATGCGGGGATATTGCGGGATAAGGATTTGCTACAGGAGATGGCAAAAAAGAAACTGGTGAGTGTATTGGTAAGCATCACTTCGTTTGATGAAAGCCTACGGCAAGCAATGGAACCCCGCACCACAACCGCAAAACAACGGTTGAGGATAATAGAAGAATTAGGAAAGGAAGGTGTGCGGATGGGTGTAATGCTTGGCCCAATGATTCCTGGATTGAACGAACATGAGATGCAACGTATCATGAAAGCCGCAAGCGAAATGGGTGCAACCTTTAGTGCCTATACCTTTATAAGATTGAACGGGGCGATAAAACTACTATTTCATGATTGGATTTATAAAAACTTCCCCGATAAGGCAGATAAGGTTTGGCATTTGATAGAAAATGCCCATGACGGTAAAGTAAATGATAGCCGCTTTTGCGTACGTATGCGTGGCGAAGGACCAATTGCAGATTTGGTAAGGCAGCAATTTAGAAAGTATAATAAAATTTATGGATTAAATGATGAACGTTGGGAATTGGACACCACCCAGTTTAGACGACCTGGAGAACAGGGAAGGTTGTTTTGAAGAAAAAGTCATTAGTTTTTTTATGGCGATTTATGGTAAAACCTACCAACAAAATAGCGAAATAAGAAAATACAATAGAAAAGCGATAATAAAAAATATATTCGACAGGACAGGACGGGATAGTTGTATTTAAGTTAGTACTAGCTTTGCGGACTTTAATAGGCATATCCAAGTTGCTTGGTGATAACGCAAATTTTATAAAACGATTGTAGATTATGAAGAAGTTTCTGCTTTTAATTACCCTCCCACTTTTCTTTGTTACTTTTCTTTTCGCTCAAACAAGAGAGATTAAAGGTATTGTAACAGATTCGAAAGGTAATCCGTTGGAGGGTGCAAGTGTAATTGCCAAGGGTACAGGTAAAGGTGTTAAAACCAACAGCAAAGGGGAGTTTACTGTTCATCCAAAAGCTGGCGACCAATCTGTTTATCTAACTGTAAGCTATGTTGGTTACAAAACGCAGTTGGTTGAGGCCAAAGGCAATGACTTGCTAAACATAAAAATGGAGCTTAGTGCCGATAATACAGGAGAAGAGGTGGTGGTAATTGGCTACCAAACGGTAAAAAGAAAAGATATACCTGGAGGAGTTTCAACTATTGGTGCAAAGGATTTAAAGGATGTTGTTGTAAACTCAGCAGAAGAAGCCATAACGGGCAAGCTTGCGGGCGTACAGGTTACCACTTCTGAAGGTGCTCCTGGGTCGCAAGTGCAGATTCAGGTACGTGGCGGTGGATCGGTTACTCAAAGTAATGCACCACTATATATAATTGATGGTATAGAATCGGACGAGGGCCTTTCCTTGATTGCACCACAGGATATTGAATCTATAGATGTTTTGAAAGATGCATCTGCCACTTCCATTTATGGGGCTAGGGCTTCAAACGGAGTTGTTGTTGTAACGACCAAGGGCGGAAAGAATACGAAAGGCAAAATGACTGTTTCTTATAATGGATTGGTGGGGCTGAATCAAATCAGTAAGAAATTAGAAGTAATGCACCCTTACGATTTTGTGATGTTGCAATATGATAGAAGCAAATTTTCTACTGATACAAGTACATTCACAAGTTATGGTAAGGATTGGCAAGCATTGCAAGCCTATAAAAAAGTGCCATTTTACGATTGGCA
Source organism: Chitinophagaceae bacterium (assembly GCA_025362915.1). Classification (GTDB taxonomy): domain Bacteria; phylum Bacteroidota; class Bacteroidia; order Chitinophagales; family Chitinophagaceae; genus Parasediminibacterium. The sequence continues at coordinate 2,134 of JANYEU010000206.1, forward strand.
AAAAACCATGTTTGGAAGGGATGCAATACAGCAATCACATAATATAAGCGTTTCAGGGGGCACAGTACAAACGCAATATTATTTGAGTCTTACAGACAATGCTCAAGATGGGATATTCCAAAATTCAGAGTATGATAGAAAAATAGTAAACTTTAAGTTTGACCATAAGGCAACCGATAATATTAAACTAGGGTTTAGTGTACGATATAATAAAACTACAGTAGATGGTTCAGGTACAACTGATCCAAACGGAGACCAATCATTGAGTTTTTTAAGACAGATTGTACGTTATAGACCTTTCATTGCGGCTGGTCAAAGTGCAGATAATACTGATCCAACATTAGAGAATGCTACAGGAGGAAATGGATTGACGCTTATTAATCCAATTCTACTAAATAATGGACTATATAGAAATAACGTTACAAACAATTTTGTTTATAATGGATATTTGAATTATCAATTAACCAAAAGCATTTCATTCAGAACAACGCTGGGTTATGACATTACCGACTTACAACAAAATGCTTTCAATGATGCCATAGAAATTTATTCTAGGAAGAATAGTGATAGTATGCCAAATGCTGCCATTACTAGAGATAGGAAAGTAATTTTAAACAATTCAAATGTATTTACATACTCAAACTCAATCAAGGATAATCCATTTACCTTATTGCTAGGGGAAGAAACTTATCAAAACACAGAAACAGTAAACTATATCCAAACCTTATATATGCCCTTGGGTATTTCGCCAAAGACTGCATTGGCTAATATGAGCAATAGCACACCAAACAATACTTCAGAACGTGGTTATTATACTAGCTCTTCTGAAAATCCAACAGACCTAGTGTCATATTTCACGAGTGCCAAGATTAATCTACATAAAAAATACCAATTAACAGCAACTGCTAGGGTCGATGGGGCAAGTGTTTTTAGTCCTTTACATAAGTGGGGTACATTTACCTCTGCGGGATTTACTTGGAGTCTATCCAAAGAACGTTTTATGGATAAGGTTAATAATTATTTAAGTGACGTAAAAGTTAGATTCTCTGTAGGTAAGGTTGGTAATGCACATATCAAGGATCACCTATATGGCGAGTATTACACATCATCTGATCCCTCTTCTTCTTACGCCTTGGGTGGTATTTTGAATCCGGGATATAATAGTAGCAATCTTCCAAATACAAATCTTCAATGGGAATCAACGTTATCAAGAAATTTTGGTATTGATTTTGGAATCTTAAAGAATAAATTTCAGGTTACTTTAGATTTATATAGCAATACAACCGATAAACTGTTGGTAAAAGTGCCTATGCCAGTGTCATCTGGTTACACTACCCAAATTCAAAATGTTGGTTCAACAAATAATAAGGGTATCGAACTCCAGTTGAGTGGTACTGTGCTAAGAACAAGAGATTTCTCATGGTCGTTTAATTATAACATTTCATCAAACCAGAATGTAATAAAGAGCTTAGGGCCTAATCAAAATTCCTATTTTCAAAGTTCAAATTTTGCAGGTGCAGGAAATTTGCCTGACTATATAGTTAAGGTTGGTGAAAAAGTTGGTTCAATGTACGGCTATGTAAATGATGGATTTTATACTACCAAAGATTTTGATGTAAAAGCTAGTGGTAATCCAGATTTGCCATATATCTATACCTTAAAGGCTGGAGTTGCCAGTAATGCCGGAGTTACAGCTTCAGGCATTCAGCCTGGTAGTATGAAGTATAAGGATTTGAACGGAGATGGTAAGGTTGATGTAAATGACCGTACTATTTTAGGTAGCAACCAACCGCTTTGTTATGGAGGTTTAACACAAACATTCAAATATAAGGATTGGGATGCAAGCATCTTTGTCAACTATCGAATTGGAGGAAATGTTGTAAATGATAATAAACTAGAATTTACTAGTGCTTATACGCCAAATGCGAATATGTTGGCAATTATGAATAATCGTTGGAAAATGGTAGATGCTACTGGTGTTACCTATCAAAAGTATGATGGAACATCAGTCTATGGAAAAAGTAAAGCAGATATAGACGCTTTAAATAAAAATGCTTCAATTTGGTTGCCATCTGTTGGTTCATCATCTTCTGCATTTTCGCCAATGTCTTTTGCTATTGAAGACGCCTCTTTTTTAAGAGTTAATAATATTACTATTGGGTATTCTTTGCCAACTACTTCAAGATTCATTAGAAAGTTAAGTATTACGAAATTGCGTTTTTATGCAACAGTAAACAACTTGGCAGTAATTACCAGTTATACTGGATATGATCCCGAAGTGAATACTAGAAGAGATACCCCATTGACACCAGGTGTTGATTATTCAGCTTATCCACGAAGTAGGGGCTATGTATGTGGTATCAATCTTAATTTCTAATCTCTCAATACAAATAAAATGATTAATAGATATTTCAACAAATTCGCAATATTGGGTTTCGCAGTTTTAATGGTATCGGGTTTAAGTTCATGTAAAAAGTTCTTAGAGCCTGATGCGCCTTCACTTATTTCTAACGCTGATATTTATAGTAATGTAACTTCGGCGAAGATGGCTGTAATTGGCGTCTATCAGGACTTGGCAGGCGATCAGGGTTATGGAATAAGGATTAGTATGTATTATCCTTACGATAATGATGAAACTATGGGACCAGCAAAAATTGGGGATAATGATCGTGGTGATATAGCTCATTACAACGCTACGGCAATTAATCTGCAATTATATGCACCTTATGTTCAATTGTATCAGGGTATCGAAAGGGCTAATCTCTGTATTTACAATATTCCAAAGATGAGTTTATATACAAACCCATCCTCAAGTGCCGAATTACAAAGACTCTATGGTGAGGCATTGACTTTGCGTGCGCAATTCTATATGGAGTTAATTAGAAATTGGGGAGATGTGCCAGCACAATTCCTACCATCTTCATTATCAAAAAACTTGTTTATTGGTAAAACAAATAGGGATACCATTTACAATCACTTGTTAGATGACCTTTTATTCGCTGAAACATTAGTTCCTTGGAGAGATGCAGTAAAAGCGGATGAGCGTATTACAAAAGGTGCGGTGAAAGCATTACGTGCAAGAATTGCTTTGTATAGAGGTGGATATGATTTGAGAGACAATGGAACAATAAGCAGGGATGAAGCACATTATTTGGATTATTATAAGATTGCTTTGGATGAGTGTAATGATATAATTGCCAGTGGTAAACACGCATTGAATCCTAGTTACAAATCTATTTTTAAGGATGGTATTTGCGCACATGCTGCTGACCCAAGTAATGAACTCTTATTTGAAGTTGCCATGGGAGGCGGAGCTGGTTCAACAGATAGTAAGTTGGGGCTTTATAATGGGCCAAAGTTTTATGGTTCTTATACTGCATCTTCAACTGCAGGGGTATTGACCACTACATATACTTTTTTGAATGGAAGTGGGACACTATTGATGCTACCTACTTACTTTTATTTGTTTGATGCTAATGACACAAGAAGAGATGTAACCATTGCTCCGTATGATGTATTGACTGATTTTTCTAAGATTGGC
>JANYEU010000440.1 GCA_025362915.1 Chitinophagaceae bacterium
AAAGGCATTGCCAATCCTACGCCAAACCCCAGCATACCGATGATGGGCGCAACGCTAACCCCTTGCATACTTGTTTGTCCCAATAAAGTACCCACGATGGGGCCTGTGCAAGAAAAAGAAACGATTGCCAACGTTAATGCCATGAAAAAGATGCCTGCAATACCGCCCTTGCCTGCTTGTTCGTCGGCTTTGTTTGCCCAACTATTAGGCAACGTCAATTCGAAAGCACCGAAGAAAGAGATGGCGAAAACTAGAAATATAATGAAGAATAACAGGTTTGTTATGGCAGAAGTGGAGATGGCATAGAGGGCGGTATTGCCAAAAATGAGCGTTAGTAATAGTGTTGGGATGGTATAGATGCTGATGATTGATAACGAATAAATAACCGCATTGCGAAGCCCTGCTTGTCTGGAACCACTACGTTTTAGGAAGAAACTAACCGTAACGGGTATCAACGGGAAAACGCAAGGGGTGATGATGGCCAACAAGCCCGCAAGCATAGCCAAAAGGAAGGTTTTCCAGAGTGGGCGCATGTTTGGTTTCACCATTCCAGTATTTATGGCTGTGGTTTTATTGGGCGATATTTCTACAGAGAATTTTTCTTCTCCCGAAGGAAACTCCTCCCCTTTTTTGCCCAACCAAACGAAAGAACCTTGTAGTGTGATGGCACTATCAGCATGAATGTGTAAGGGAAAGGCAAATTGGAAAGAATCGGCATACAGTTTATAGTTGCTACCGTCTGCTTGTTTAATTAATTGGAGAGAACCTTTTTCGGTAATAATATCCGAAGCACGAATCGCTGTAGTGTAGGTATCAAGCTTTAAAGAAGAGAAGAAAGCATCAGAGTCATTGTCCTTTTTAGCGGAAAACAATTGCATTCCTTTTGGTACAATCGCAGAAACGATTAATGTTTCAAGAGAATCATTAACGGGAACGGTCTTAAAGCTAAACTGAACAGAAGATGGATTTTGTGCGGCAACCTTATTAGATTGTGAAATAAGTAAGAAAGCGAATGCCAACAGCAATAATCTCTTCATGGTAATGTGGTTCTCAGGGTTAGTTTATGCTGATATTAAATGGTTTCTTGGTAGGAGGCAAACATTGTTCGTCATTGCAAACCATGTATTCAACTGTACCGGAAAGATTGGTTTTAATGCCCGCCTTTACCTTAATCTGTTGGGTAAACTTGACGCTATTGGAATAAAACAGCACATCTGTATGAAAGGCATTGTCGTATATCTTCTCCAACTTGCCCACTTCTTCCACATTGCCCACCAAGGTAACCAATGGGTTCTTGGCAAACGTAAAAGACGTAGGAACAGGACCACTCTTGCCGGTATTTTGTGAATAGATATGCCATGGTTTCTTTACGGTTGCAGTAATTAGCACCTCGTAGCCATCACCCTTTTTCTTGGCTTCATATTTCCAATCGACAGGGTTCTTTATCTGCGCATTAACCATTGCAGCAAAACCTAAAACAAATAAGACCAATAATAACTTCTTCATAATCTTTTAATTCAATCCTAAAATATTAAACACTTCCAAGCCATCAATGTTGCCCAACAATTTATTTGTTGCCCTTTCCGGATGCGGCATCATGCCAAATACATTACCCCCCTTATTACGTATGCCAGCAATATTCCTTACAGCCCCATTAGGATTTCCTTCTCCTGTCAATTCTCCCTCCTCGTTACAATACCTAAAAAGCACCTGATTGTTTGCTTCCAATTCATCTAAAAGGTTATCATCAGCAAAATATCTTCCTTCACCATGGGCAATGGGAATCTTCAATGCGCTAGAAGTCTCGGTCTTTAAATAGACATTCTTGCAGATAAACTGGCGGTTATCGTTCTGTAATAATGCGCCAGGCAATAATCCACTCTCGCATAATATCTGGAAACCATTACAAACGCCCAATACCTTACCTCCCCTATTGGCAAAATCAATCACACTTTTCATCATCGGACTAAAGCGCGCAATAGCACCGCAACGCAGGTAATCGCCATAGCTAAATCCACCGGGAAGAACAATACAATCATCGGTGGTAAACATGCTAAGATCTTCATCCTTGTGCCAAAGCATCACCACTTCTTTACCTAAATCTTGTTGAAGACAATCGAACATGTCCCTATCACAGTTAGAACCCGGAAAAACAACAATACCAAATTTCATAATAAAAATGTTTTAAATTTAAAGAGAACTATCAGATATGATATAGTAGATATTAATTGTGTTATTTAATTTAATCTAATAACTCATTTGCACATCAACCAATTTGTATGCATAATCAATACCACTGAAAATAAGAACAATATATTGGGCAACAAAGCTTTCTTGGGGTAGGAATATGCATTGCCCAAAAAGGCGGCCAAAGGAACTATACACAAGATGGCAGAATCGAGTCCGCCATTTTTGAAGACATAAGGAATGGGTAACGTTATTAAAATCATTACCACCATCACCCCCCAATTCTTTCTTATCTGTATCACCATCCGTCCACTTTGGGTGTTCCAATACTGCAAACCTATCAATAACATCAGAAATATACCTATCATTTTTACCCACACCCAAACATCAGTGTGGTTAAAAGGCATATTAAATTTTAATCTAGGTATCATTCCATAGAAAAGAAACATCCTGTCTGTTAGGAACAAAAAAGAGACAAATAAATAGACAGGCATTAACATCCCCAACAATAAGACGAACCATTCGCTAAGCAAAAACGGGCGAACAACAGCCAATGCAAACAACGCCACAGCTATTAAAATAATGGTAGGATGATAACATAAAAATGCACAACCAACTAGCAGCCCAGTATTAAAGAGGGTGGTTTTGGGTTGTGGAGAATTGTACAACCTACTTAAATAGATAAATATCCAGATTACAAAAGAGTTTGCCACAACCGCCACAGAAAGGAATGCCCATTGGGGTAATATACCCGACAATAACACATAAGACATGGCAACAGTAAACGTACTGGAATTGTACATCCTTAAATCATTTAGTAGTACGTTCAGCCTTATTGCCTGTATCAATATCAAGGAAAGGTAGAGATATGGTGCTGCAAAATTGTACAATATATTGAGAGAATAATGCCTTAATAAGATAGAAATTAGTCCACTATCTTCGGTTACTGTGCTAACTACTGGGTGCAAAAACAAATGTGCATGTACGGCACCGCACAAAAGAATAAGAAAAAAGATGCTGCTTATAGAATTGTTCTTAAATAAAAAAACCACGATAACAATTGGGGATTAATAATCAATTTTTGCAAAGCAAATGTAGTTTCTATATTGGCAAGGCAAAACTATTTGTCTGCCGCCCGTCTGCTTTCCAAAACGTGGCATAAATTCATACCCATCATTCAATCCGCGAAATGCAGGGCTGCGTACCAATTGTCCGTCAGGAGAAATACTTTGGTCGTTCAATAAATATTCCCTTTTAGTCTGTGCGTTAAATAAAAAATGAACCCTGTCTCCCGTGTTCAGGACGCCATAGCTAACATAGTTCTCGCTGCTTTCATCATGCTGAACCTTGTGTATGATATTACTCCATTCCAACTTTCCACTCACATCCACAGAAAGCATAATTATATTATTGGCAAAGTAGCTGGTTATATTGCTAAAGTTTCTAGAATAAGGGTTGTAATACATGCCATTCAGTCCATATACTGAATAATTATTGAATCCTCCATAAGGAGAACCATAGCCATCCCATCTATTAAAAGGATCATTATTTGCCGTTGATGTTGAATAAGATTCCGCAGCCAAAACAAATCCCCCATCCTTTTTCACTACAATATTTCTAAGGTAATAATCATCCAACGCATCTTTTATGGAGGATTCATTCTTGGCATCTGCCCTAAAGTCATCACTGAAAATAATATTGGTATTCAGTATTTGTTTATTAGTATTCTTGTCCCACAAATAGCAAAAGAAACCATCTATATGTCCCCCTCTTTCGTTAGAATAGAATGAAGTGATAAGGTAATGCTTGTTATAATTATCCACTTTAAGGCGAATATCATCCAAATAGATCTTTTTTAAGTCCACATCCGAAAAGTGGATAGTATCTGCAAGCGATGGTTTTGTTATCAGGGTTACCCTACTTACAATCTCACTGCTGCCGCTGCCCGATGTTTTTATAAATGCAAGGTCGCCACTATTATCTACCAAAAACTCAGAAAGAGATGCGTTTCGCTCTCTCATCTGAATAGACATTTCACTTCTTTTCAGAAGTTGTAATTGCTTATCGTACAGCGTTGTGGTTACGTGATTTACTTTTTCTTCATTGGGCTTGGCTATTTTTACCACCATTATCTTCTGCTTATCATCGCTATTTATTACTGTATAAATCTTATTATCAGCCAAAAAAGAAACCCTTGTCGTGTCCAGTTCAATAGGTATCCCTATCGGTTTACCCATTTCATTAAACCTTACAGCCATACAATAAACTACCCCTTTCCTTTGATACTGGTAAAACATAAAGTAAGAATCCTGTACAAGAAGAAAGCTTTCATTGATTATCCTATCTGGCAAAAACTTCAATCTCTCTTTTGCCACTTCCTTCATCTGCGCATCAAAAAGGCTGATAGAATAGTTATCCTTACTGTTTTTATAGATATGTATGTTGCCATTCATCTTGCCAATGATTTCGTATTTCAAATCTCGGATATCATCATCATTGTGTTCGGAATAAGTAATCAACTGACTCTTTACATTACCGACAAACAGTAAAAATGCGAATAAAAAGATAGTCCATTTCATAATCAAATATTTTATGTTTTACCACCAAGAACACTAAGAAAAGATAAACAAGGAGCACAAGGTTTTTATACAATTCTAACATTTCCCAGCAAATCCTTGTGTTTCTTTGTGAAAACCATTGTGCACCTAGTGGTAGAATATCCTTAGTGTTAATTCTTGTCACACCCACAAAGTTGCGTTATTATATGGGTATTACATGTTCTTTTAGGTTATTCTTTACTTTTTCAGGTATAGAAGCCACTATTGCTGTTTTCAATGCTTCTACCAATCGCTTTTTAACGAAATCCCGATGGGTTATTATACTCACTTCCCGTACTGGCCGTGGCGTGGTAAAATGGCGAACGCTTTTTTGTTGTTCCTCATCAAGATCCAGTGTTGCCAGTTCGGGCAGTATCGTAATACCGTCATTTATCTCCACCATCCTACGCAAGGTTTCCAGACTTCCAGCTTCATATTCAAAAAGGCTGCCTTCTTTTGTTTGCCTATGCAGTTCGCATAGGTTCACTATCTGGCTTCTAAAACAATGCCCCTCTTCCAGCAACCACAATTTCTCCGGGTCAATATCTGCCGGCAGTACATACGTCTTTTTATACGCAGCGTTCTTCTTGCTTATGTACGCCACCATTTCTTCGTAAAACAATACATCTTCTTTTATCCCCTTTTCGTTCAGCGGCGTTATCAACAAACCTACATCTATCCTTCCCTCCCGCAAACGCATGATTAACGTTTCGGTGGTCAGTTCGTTTATGATCAGTTTTACAAAAGGATTTTTCTTGGCAAATGTTTGTATGAATAACGGCAGCAGATAAGGTGCAAGTGTGGGTATTACCCCAATTTTCAATTCGCCGGTCAGTACATTCTTTTTAGAATCCACCATTTCCTTAAACATCGCACATTCCGTCAATATCTTACGTGCCTGTTCTAGCAATTGCACGCCGGGTTCTGTGGGTAAAACGGGTTGTTTCGTTCGGTCGAAAATTTTTACACAAAGCTCTTCTTCCAGTTTCTGGATTTGTGCACTAAGCGATGGTTGCGTTACAAAACAATGTTCGGCTGCCTTGGCAAAATGTCGGTGAGTATCCACAGCGATTATATATTCTAGTTGAACAATCGTCATAAGGTATCTTTTTAAGATTTAAAATGTTCAAAGTAAACGTATTGTTTGGTGTAAAAGTTTATAGTATTGATTAATTTAAACCTGCACACACCTGCAAGTTGTTAAAAAACTGATTATATTTGATTTCTAAAACATACTCAACATGGCTAAAGTATCTATTTACCTAAACTTTATGAGCAACACAGAAGAGGCCTTTAACTTTTACAAATCTGTTTTTAATACGGAGTTTGCAGCACCTATCATGTATTTGAAAGATGCACCCGCACCAGAAGGAATGCCCCCCATGTCTGAAAAAGATGGCAACAGTGTGATGCACGTTTGTATGCCAATATTGGGCGGCATCAATATTATGGGAACGGATATGATTGAAAGCATGGGGCATAAATCGGTGATTGGCAATAACACGACCATCAACTTGGAACCTGATTCGAGAGAGGAGACAGAAAGATTGTATAACTTGTTATCGGAAGGTTCTACTGAATGTGCACCATTGAATGACCAATTCTGGGGTGCTTATTGGGGTTGTTGCCTAGATAAGTTTGGTATCCGCTGGATGTTTAATTTTATAACAAATAAAAAATTATCAATATGAAGAGTTCAATAAAAAGTAAGGTATTGTTTGTGTTTTCGTTATTATTCGGATTGATGTTTATCAATGCGGGGCTTAACAAGTTTTTCAATTATATACCTATGCCCAAGCAGATGCCTCCAAATATGATGAAAGTAATGGGAGCATTTATGCAAATTGGTTGGTTAATGCCGCTTGCCGGAGCTGCTGAAGTGATAGGAGGAATATTGATAATCATACCAAGAACAAGGGCATTGGGTGCACTGATTATATTTCCTGTAATGGTTGGTATATTTCTAACTAATACCGTAACAGATAAAAGTGGTTTGCCTATGACTTTAATCTTGAGCGTTATCCTGGCTTGGATAATGATTGATAACCGGGATAAATATTTGCAATTGATAAAATAGGAATACCTAACTGTTAAACCCACTTCCTACCATGTTTAGAGGATAATGAATGGCGGATGGGATTGAGCCAGATGAATATAAAAGCGTTGTTAATCGGAAGATGGCAACGCTTTTTGGTTTTAAAGCATTTTAAGATGCATTGATATGCGTCTCTACACCTTTCATTTATAAGGGCTGATTTCTATCTATTATATAATATTAAAACACCACCCTATTTTTACAGCCTTTCGGATTTAAAAATATAGAGATGGTTATTGTTATTCAATGTGCGGATAAGGTGGGTTTGGTGGCTACCATTGCGGGTTTGCTGCAAGGGCAGGATTTGAATATTGTATCCATGCGCGAACATGTGGATGGTATTCAGAATCGCTTTTTTGCCCGTGTAGAAGTAAGTAAACCGGTAGAGGCACATACTTTGGAAGTTCAATTAAAAGCAGTGCTTCCTCCAGATGCACAAGTAATTGTGAATCCCAACCCAGTGAAAAGGATTGTAGTATTGGCAACCAAAGAATACCATTGCCTGAGCGATATATTGATTAGAAACCATTTTAATACCCTCGGTGCAGAAGTATTGGGCGTAATAGGCAACCATTCCACACTGGATGATATATGTCGTAGGTTTGATATGACCTTTGATTTGGTTAGTCATGAAGGGATTAGCAAAGAGGCATTTGAAGCTCAATTGGATAAGATTATCAAGAAATATCGGGTTGATTACATTGTGCTGGCAAAGTTTGTGCGGATACTATCTCCCAGTTTTGTAGAGAAATACCCTTTGCAGATCATCAATATACACCACTCTTTCCTGCCTGCATTTATTGGCGCTAATCCATACAAACAAGCGTATGAAAGAGGAGTAAAACTGATAGGCGCTACGGCACACTTTGTTACAAACCAGTTGGATGAAGGTCCGATTATTGCGCAGCAAATTATTTCTGTCAATCATTCTTATAACAGTAGCGATATGGTAAAAGCGGGTAAAGAGATTGAAACGGCAGTATTGGCCAATGCACTACAACTGGTATTCGATGATAAAGTACTCGTTTACCAAAATAAGACGGTGGTATTTGACTAGCGATTCCTTATTTTTACTCCATGTTAAAAACATTCTCAATACTATGGAATAGCTTTAAACTGGCTTTTAGCGAGTTGCGAGCCAATACATTGCGAACTGTTCTATCATTATTAGGGGTTACGTTTGGCATCTTTTGTATCATTGGGGTATTGGCTACGGTGGATAGCCTAAAAAGAAAAGTGCAAGGCGACATAAAACAAGTAGGTAGTAACAGTATCTATCTGGATAAATGGGAATATGGCGGCGGAGATAACTATCCTTGGTGGAAATATGTGAGCAGGCCTGTACCAAAATTTGAGGAAGTTCGCTTTATAAGAGAGAAGTCTCAGCTTACGGGCAACATTGCCTTTTTCTGTAGCCAAAACGGTAATGCCAGCTATGGCGACAATATATTATCGAACATAAACTTCTTTGGTACAACCGAAGATTTCAGCAAGATACAATCCCTAGAAACACAAACAGGGCGTTATCTGTCTGATGGCGAATTTACTCGCGGCACTCCTTCCGTGGTTATTGGCGATGCCATTGCCACCCAATTATATGGAGGCGCAAAATATGCGGTGGGTAAGGAACTTACTTTTAAGGGACGCAAACTAGAGATAACAGGCGTTATCAAGAAACAAGGACAATCATTTGCCAATGTATTCGATTTTGACAATGCACTCATTGCTCCTTACAATTATTTTGCAAGCCTATACAATCCTGATAAATCCAGCCCTGCCATCCTTATTCAAGGAAAGGAAGGGGTGGTAACCAAGGCTTTGCAAGACGAGCTAAAGGGAGTGGTAAGACAAATAAGAAGACTAAGCCCAAAACAAGACGATAACTTTAGCCTGAACGACATCAGCTCATTTGCCGACAAGTTAAATACACTTTTTACCCAGATAAACCTAGGCGGTTGGGCAATAGCAGGTTTAAGCTTGATAGTAGGTGCTTTTGGTGTTGCAAACATCATGTTTGTGACTGTGAGGGAACGTACCAGTCAGATTGGTTTAAAGAAAGCCATTGGTGCCAAAAGCAGTACCATACTAACCGAGTTCTTGATAGAAAGTGCTTTTCTGTGTATTTTGGGCGGACTTACAGGCCTTTTCTTTGTATGGATACTGGCAGTAATACTTAGTGGGATTCTCCCCTTCCCTATTTTCATTTCGCCTGGCATTGTTGGTCTTGCACTAACCATTTGTGTAATACTGGGTGTACTCTCTGGAATCATACCCGCATCTATTGCTGCCAAAATGGATCCAGTAGTAGCTATCAGGACTAAATAATTAATGCTTTTTTGCAGTTGCTTTGTACTGTAATTGGTTTCATATATACAGCCATTTATTCTAATTTATAAATAATAGGATATTTTCTTTATTCTTATCTTTCTTTTGCAATCAATAAAAGAATGTTTGAATCTTTTCTCTGTTGTTTGCATCAATAGAATAAGGTTATGCAAATTCTATTATTTGCGTCTGAAATGGGTGTACAACCTTCAAAAAGAAAGACATTTTGCTACACATACTATTTCAATAAGTTAGTTTGATAGGTAAATGTGTGGGTAAAGCCATCAAAAAGCTTCCACTTGCCAGTGCGAGGCTTCCAATGGCAAGTGGAAGCCAAAAAGTTGCCATGATAGCTCAAGCAGTGGCAAGTGAAAGGGAAAAAGTTGCCATGATAGCCCTCATCATGGCAACTTTTTCGGTTTCATTGACCATCGGAAGCCTCGCACTGGCAAGTGGAAGCTTTTGAGGGGCAATCTTTTCCTTTTGCTTGGCAAGTAAGGTATGTAAATATGATTGTTCGCCTAAACCAAGCCTTCTTAAAACAAGAAGCAACCTCTTGGACTGTCATGCTGACGAAGGAAGCATCTAACCGAGTAGGAGTGTGTATTACTGGCTAAGCTTATCTGACTGATGTTTATGAAGCCATTCTGTTTTAAACCACCCTTTCATTTTTCGCAAACCATTTTATCTTGAGTATAAATAAAAAGGCATCTGAAAATAGCAATATTGGTATCTAAGAATTGCAATTGTTTACCGTTCTAATTTAATTCTTTAAAAGAGGATATTCTAATTGAAGAAGAACGTTTAGTTCATTATTTTGTTATGCAATGTGAAATTGGTTTTTGTGGTTATTATAAGTATGTTCCAATAATTATGCAAAATTCTACTTATTTCAAACCAAATGCTAAATTAGAAATAGAGCCTGATGGTACAGCCCATTATATGGATTAAGGTTTCAAATGAAAAGGGTAAACATATTGTCTCAGTTAAAGTTTCCTTAATACAATATTTCGGTAATATTTCAAGCGGCGATACGTCCAATTTCAATACATTTTTGTAT
>JANYEU010000465.1 GCA_025362915.1 Chitinophagaceae bacterium
TTTAACCTTGCACACAAAGATGCAAAAGTGAAAGCGGTTGCACAAATTGAAACCTCAAAAAAAGGAACCATGTATGAGGTGGAAATAAGGAAAGGAGTTAAAACGGTTGAGTTTTATTATAATTCAGACGGTTCAGAAGCAAAAATGTAAATGATGAAGCAGAACGCCAAAAGCGTTCTGCTCTTTTTTATCCCCGTTATTGATGGAAATAAATTTGACCACATGTTTCCTAAACCTTGGCTTGCCTTATTTAAAAATAAACCAACTACTTAAAATAATAATTTATGCGAATAACAATCATATTGCTAAGCTTACTTGGCTTATGTTTTAAAATGTATGCCCAAGAAGTAAAAAAATATTCTTTCTCGGGTAAGATAATAGATGCCGAAACAAAGAAACCTTTAACCAATTGCACCGTAAACCTGTTGGATGTTAAAATGAGTGTGTCTAAATCTGCCCAGACTGATGAGGAGGGGGTGTTTTCTTTCGATAAATTATCTTCTCCAAACATAGTTATCGCAATAGAATATATTGGTTACGGTGTGGTGCGTAGAAATATTACGATAAAATCTGCTAAGGGGGCTGATACCATAGAAGTTGCCAAGAAGGTAAGGGCATTGAATGAAGTGGTGGTAACCAGCAAACAAAAACTGATAGAAAATAAGGTGGATAGGTTGATTTATAATGTGGAGCAAGACGTTACATCGCAAGGGAGTGTAGCTACGGATGTGCTTAAAAAAGTACCGCAGGTTACGGTGGATGCAGATGGTAATGTGGAACTATTGGGCAACCCTAGCATCTTGTTTTTGATAAATGGAAAGCCATCATCCTTATTTGGCAATAATGCGGCAGAGGCATTACAATCCATTCCAAGCAGCCAGATACAGCGTATAGAAGTGATGACAACCCCGCCAGCCAAATATCAGGCATCGGGTACGGGTGGCATCATCAATATTGTATTGAAAAAAAGTAAATTGGAAGGCTATAATGGTGTTTTGAACCTGTCGGCTGGTACCAGACTGGAAAACGGAAGTCTGAATGGTAACTATAAACAAAAGAAGTTTGCTGTAAATGCCTTTATTAGTGGTAACGACCAACTTACGGGTAAGATGCCTAATGGTAGTAGAAGGACAGCCCAAAATACTAATGGAAGTACTTTGTTGATACAGGATGGCAGAACTGATTTTGGTAGGAATAGTTACAAGATGGGAACGGGGATAGATTGGGAGATTACGAAAAAAGATGCCATTTCTGCCTCTATAAGTACGGATGGATTCAGTAAAAACAATAAGGGGAACATTGCGCAGCAATTGTATAATTATGATGTATCGAATAAGTTGTTGACGGGTGCCAACTCATTCAGGGATTTGGAAAACAATAATAAGGAATCGACTGTGGAAACCAATATTACCTACCATAAAGACCTAGGGAAGAATGATAGGAACATAGAGTTCTCTTTTGAGAACAGTACTGATTATATTAATGATTATTATCATCAAACACAGGATAGCCTTACGGGTACGTTTCCTTTTGCGGGTTCGTATGGTAGAAACCCGGGTAGGGAAAGTGAAACCAATTGGGCGGTGGATTACTTGCATCCTTTTGGTGAGGATGTTTCGATAGAAACTGGGTTTAGATATACTTATCAGGAAATAGTAAGTGCTGCAAACGTGTTTACGTTGTTGGCAAATACCCATACATTCAATCAGGATAATTTGGAGTCGTATCAGTCTAATTATAAGAGGCATATTTTTTCAGGATACTTATCTGCCACTTATACATTGTTTGATTGGTTGGACATGAAATCGGGCATACGTTACGAGTACACCAAAAGCAAGGCATGGTATAGTAATTCGGGCAGTGCCTCAATACCAGACTATGGAAACCTTGCACCGTCATTAATATTATCGCATAAGTTTAAGAATGACCTATCTGTAAAATTAGCGTATAGCTATCGGATAGAAAGGCCAGACTTTGGTGACCTGAACCCTTTTATGAACCTCTCAGATCCCAATAACATCACCACTGGAAATCCTGACCTGAAGCCTGAGATTGGCAATAACTTTCAGTTTGCCTTGAATAAATCTTTTGACAATGGAGGGAATATTAATGCGCTTCTTTTTTGCAATTACAATAGTCCCGACATAAAACCATACACAACCTATTATCCAACGTATAAAATTGGCGATTCAACCTATACAAATGTTGCCATTACCTCTAGGGCAAATATTAGTGCTGAAACAAGATCGGGTATAAATATTTCTGGAAGTATCCCCGCTGGTAAATTTACAATAAGACCCAACGTAATGCTATTTAACAGGCATTTGATAAATCCTTTTGATACGCCAAGCATAACAGATGCCTTTGGGTTTCGTACCAGTATGAATATTACCTATACACTCTCTAAAAGCTGGGTGATGGAAGCATTTGGTAATTATAATATGGGTATGAAGTGGCAGGGAAGAACGCCTTCCAACTATAGTTATACATTCGCCGCCAAGAAACAACTTTGGAAAAACAAAGGAAGCCTTGGGATAATTGTGGTAAATGCTTTTGATATATATATTAGGCAGACGTATGAAGTGGATACCAAGAATATTGTTACCAATGGATATAGGAATCAACCTTACCAGTCTTTTGGGTTGGTGTTCAGTTACAAGTTCGGCGGATTGAAAGTGAGCAAGGAAAAAGAGGGAGAAAACTTTTTGTACATACCGCCTACCCAGTAAACAGTAGAATGATTGGAATGGCGTTACAACTAATAGATTCTGGTCTATTAGAAAGTTGCAGTAAAAGTGTTCAGGTATTTGGGTTTAATGGGAAGCATTAAACATTGATAATAAACAATAGTCTTTTGGGGGCATGGTGCGACAGCCAATGACAGTCAGGGCTGTTGCACCATTAATTTTACATTCCTTTCTATAACACTAGTGCTAAATGCGCCATCATGAAAAATAAGACTCTCCTGTTTGTTTGTTATTTTATTGCCATATCCTCCAGTCTATTGGCAAAAGTATATTATGTGGCACCCAATGGTGTAAATACCAATAAGGGTACTATCATTACCCCATTTTTAAACATCCAAAGGGCACAGGATGCAGTGGAACCTGGTGATACGGTCTATATACGTGGCGGAAAATATACAATGACAGATTCTTCGATTGCTACCTATTCTGGCAATTGGGTTTATGTTACTTTCCTTACCAAGAGTGGTAAACCCGGCAAGCGCATAAACTATTGGGCTTATCCCGGCGAAACACCTGTGTTCGATTATAGTGCCATAAAACCTGCGGGTTACCGTATAAATGCGTTTCAGGTAAATGCTTCTTACATACATATTAAAGGTATTGAAGTGATGGGTGTGCAGGTAACCATCCTTACCCACACACAAAGCGAATGTTTCGAAAACCAAGGCAATTACAACATTTTCGAGATGCTAAAGATGCACGATGGTATGGCAATAGGCTTTTACCTTACCAAGGGTGGCAATAACCTGATACTCAATTGCGATGCCTATAATAACTGGGATAATGTATCCGAAAACAAGCGTGGCGGTAATGTGGACGGCTTTGGCTGTCACCCGCATATTGATGGTGAAGGGTATGTAAACAATGTATTTAGAGGTTGCAGGGCATGGTTTAATAGCGATGATGGTTACGATTGTATCAATGCTTTTGAAGCCGTAACCTTTGATAGTTGTTGGGCATTTTATAATGGTTACTCCACTTCTTTTGCCAGCCTTGGAGATGGCAATGGCTTTAAGGCAGGTGGTTATGGCTTGTCGGCCACACGTGCCGTTCCCGCTGTTATTCCCCGCAATACCATACGCTTTTGTTTGGCGGTACGCAACAAGGCAAATGGGTTTTATGCCAACCATCATTTGGGTGGTAGCAATTGGTTTAACAATACCGCAAACGGGAATACAATCAATTTTAATATGCTGAATAGGGGAGAGAATCGCCAAACCGATGTGGCAGGATATGGCCATAGCCTTAAAAACAACCTTGGCTACAATGCAAAAAGCAGCGAATTTGCCAACATTGATGTTGCTACTTGCAAGGCAGATAACAATTATTTCACTCTCCCAGTAACTGTATCCAGTGGAGACTTTTTAAGCTTGGACCA
>JANYEU010000027.1 GCA_025362915.1 Chitinophagaceae bacterium
TCACACGCTTGCTTACCAACTCCTTGACCACTTGCTTCTTCAATGTCTCCGAAAAAATCCTACGACCCTTAATCTCTAATTTCTCCTTTGTTGTCTGCTTCATAAGTTGACTTTTTTGTCAACCTATAGCAGGCACGAACACAATTTTACTATAGGCTATTACTCCGGTTTTATCAATTGATTTTATACGATAGTAATTTACGCCATTGGAAGCCGAAGCATCAATATAACCATACCCATTGTTACCATTACCTATTGCTTTTACAAACTCCATATCTGTAAAACTTACACCATCACTACTGCGTTGCACAATAAAGAGGTCTGTATTTACCTCTTCCATTGTCTGCCATTGCAACTGTACCTGCCCATTGGTTGCCTTTGCACTTAGGGTGATGGCTTTTATGGGCAAGGGCGGTAACGGCTATGGTATCGCTGTATAGGGTAAGATCAGGGCAGGTGGGGTTGGTTACCGCCACATGGTAATTGCCGGAAGTTGTGCCCTGAAAGGTAGAATCGCCCGTGGTGGTGGCAATCAGGGTATCGTTGCGGTACCATGTGTAAACATTGCCGGCAAGGCTGCCTGCCGGTGCCGTTAATGTGTTCCCTATTGTAATTAGCCTAATATTTGCCTGTGGGGTATAAATAGAAATAAAGCCCCCTGCTATGTCTTGCATACCACTGTTGAAAACCAAATTATTATTGCTAATATCAATATCATGTACGCCCAATCCTATTATACCAACTGGGATGGTACCCGAAAAATGGTTACTGCTTATTATCAAGGCCTGAAATGTTGAATAAGTTGCCAAACGAAACGGGTATGTTCCCACTGAAGTTATTGTTGTTTAGGTATATACCCCTAAGCAGGGTTAGGTTACTGACAGCATTGCTGATGGTGCCACTACAATTATTATTGCTTATATTTAAGTTTAATAATTGAATAAGATTATTTAAACCATTGGGAAGGTAGCCACTAAGGTTATTATCAGATAAGTTTAAGTCCTGTAAACTAACAATATTGCCCAATGAAGCAGGTATTGCACCACTTAATGTGTTGTGGGATAAATTAAGGGTTGCCAGCTTTTTAAGGTTCTCTAATGTATCGGGTATAACCCCACTGAATTGGTTCTTGCTTATGTTTAGATCGGTAAGGTTAGCAACGCTGCCAAGGGAAACGGGAATACTGCCACTCAACTGGTTAGTGCTTACGTCTAAATGGGTAAGTTTGTCTAGGTTGCCCAAACTGTCAGGCAGTACCCCTTGCAACCTATTTGCCGGCAGGTTTACGGCCGTTACCCTGGCATTGATTACCGTTGCCATGTATATCCGGTGCTGTTAACCAGTTGGTGTTGTTGGGCCAGTTGGTGCCATTGGTGCTGTTGTACAAATCTACCAAGGCCAGCGAATCGGTTAGGTTGGTGGGTATGTTTGTGATGGTTATCGAGTCGCTATACAGGGTATCCCAGTAGCACTTGGGGTTGGTTACCACTACGGTATAACTACCGGAAAGGGTATCTGGCAAGGTAGAGTCCCCCGTAATGGTGGCAACCAAGGTATCGTTCCTGTACCAGTGGTACACATTATTGGCAGCACCAGACGAAACCCATAGCTTGTTGCCTGCTGCCACTAAGGGAATATGCGCCTGCGGGTTGAAATTGATTATATTGGAGGTAGCCTGAAAGCCCGTATCTAAAAGCAACCTGTTAAAACTAAGGTCTAAACTAGATCTTGAAGAGGTGAGATTGTCTAGACTACCGGGTACCGGGCTTACCAAATTATTATGGCTTACGTTGAAATACTGTATGTTTTTAAAATTGCCCACACTATTGGGAATGCTACCGCTGAGTTGGTTATTGCTTACATCCAAAGTATTCAGGTTGGTGCAATTACCCAAAAAGTTGCCGGGCAGGGCGCCGCTCAATTGGTTATTGTTTAATCCCAACCCCTGAAGAGAAACAAGATTGTTGAAACTGCTTGGTATTTGCCCGGTAAATTTACAGTTGCTTAAAGCTAAACCTGTTAAATTAGTCAGGTTTCCCAAAAAACCGGGTATGGTGTCTGAAAACAAATTACGATATAAACTTAATCTTTGCAGGTTGGTGAGGTTGGCAAATGATGGCGGTATTGCACCAGTTAATGCATTACTATTCAAATAAAGAGTACTAAGTTTGGTGAGGTTGCCCAATATGGAAGGGCTTCCAGACAATCCCATGTAGCCCAATTCCAGCATTTTAAGGTTAACAAGGTTGCCAAAAGAATTGGGTATGGTGCCATAAAGGTGAGTGCCGTCTAAAATCAGTGTATCTAAATTTGTCAGGTTGCCCAACGCACTGGGTATTCCTCCCGTTAATAGAAGATTTCCCCCTAAATCTAAATAAGTAAGGTTGGTTAAATTGCCAAACGATGGGGGGATTACCCCGCTAAGATTGGTTCCGTCAAGGTCTAGTCTTTTTAAACGGGTAAGCTTGGCAAAAGAATCGGACAGGTTACCAAATGTACGGGTGGAATGCAGGTCTATGCTCTGCAGTTTGTTCATGTTATAGAGCCACGTGGGTATGCTGTCTAAAAGAAAGTAGGTATTGCTTAAATTTAAATTTTCAAGGTTGGTCATTTCCCTATCCAGTCGGGGAATGCGAAAAATTCGGAGAAGTTCCAATAATTGTTACCTAAATTTAAGGTTACCAGGCTGGTCAGCCTGGCTATACACTTGGGCAGACCGGCATTGCTGGAATCCAAAAATTTGTTATTATTTAAACTTAGAACGGTTAGGTTGCTAAGGTTGCCCAGAGAGTCTGGCAATACGCCCTTTAGGGCATTGCTATCCAGATCCAGCACCTGCAGGTTGCTTAACCTACCCAACGTATAGGGCAGGGTATTGGCGGTTAGGTTGTTATTGGGCAGCACTATACCGGTTACCCTGCCTCCCTGCACCGTAACCCCGTACCAACTGCCTAAGGGCGCCTTGGTACGCCAGCCTGTTTTATGTTTCCAACCGAACCCGCCAGTGGTACTGTATAGGTTTAACAATGCCAACGAATCGGTTGTGTTTACCTTAGCCTTGAGGGAGGGTGATACAAAGAACCACACGGCAATAAAGAGTATGTATATATTTTTCATACTTGATTATGATTAAATGATTTGACTGAAAACAATGATTGTTTCAAAGATAAAAATAGGCAGGGGAACGTTGCCCCTACCTATAAATTAATCTTGATTTTATTTAATAGAGTTTATATCAATTAGAAATATTATACTCACATGCGAAATAATTTGGCTAATGAATCGTTTAAATTAGCATGGGAATAGGTATGTACGAA
>JANYEU010000043.1 GCA_025362915.1 Chitinophagaceae bacterium
TGGCAGCTTATTAACTTCATCTTTAACGCCTGCCGATACCACATATACCGTTGCAAATACTTACAATGTCAAGTTGGTGGTATCAAATGGTACTTGTAATGATAGCATTACCCAACAAGTATATGTTTACTCTTGCGCTGTAAGTTCTGGCGGAACTGGTGGTTTGGAAAGTAAGAGCCTTGGTGCTGCAATTGGTATAAGAAACTTTAATCTTTACAAAGACGGTAAGAACGGTTCGGTACAATACAACGCTTCTGAATTGATAGCTGCCCCTAAGAAAGGAGCTATAAGCACAATGGGTATCAATGGTGTAAATTCATTAGCTTCAATTATGCCTTACCAAGTAAGTACTGCTTATACTCAATACGATAAATCTGCAGCGGTTACTGATCTTACTTCCATCACTAACGCAATAGACATTCGTACAATAGACTTTACATTAAACAATTCACCTAAGGCAGTTGCCTTTGCTACTAAAACAGTAGGTGCTATCTACAGCCATACCAAACCAATCTGTGATCGATTGAAGGGTGCTCAATTGCTAAACGTTGAAAATGTACAGATACAAAATATTCCTTTTGTACGCTATACAATACTTCAACCCAATGGTGAAACTGAATATGCTATCAGCTTCTCTGCTGGTCAAAAAGCAGGAAGAAGTAGTTATTCAATACAAAGCAAATGGTTGATGAGTAACTACGCATCTGAAGATACAATGGTTAACTATCAATTGTGGGCTGCATCACCTGCTGATGTAACTACTATGGTTAAGGAAATATTGAGTAGGTTACAATCAAACATGACAGTTGCACAATTGGGTACTGGCAATGACCTTCCTGGTGCGTATGTTTCTGCTGCTAGCAGACAAGGTACTAACCTGAACCTGACTGTGAACAATAGAACTGCAACCACCACCGGTTACTTCAAATTGACACAAAGGAATACGGAAAACAATACAACAAGCAGCAATGTGGTTGTACCATTCACCATCAATGCAAATGGCAAGACAACAGTAAGCATTCCGGTTGGTGATAGCTACGATGCAGACATTACCATGGTGTTCAATAACAACACAGAGGATATGTTATACATGGCCGATGGTATTTGGGGTAACAGTACCGATAACAACACCACTGTTTCTCAATTCAACGTTGCCAACAATAGCAGCCGCACATACAATGCAAATGAATATGCATTGATGAGGGATGTGAAGGTTCAAGCCACCACACCGAGCTATGTTTCCATCTACAAATACCTTAGGGGTGGTGCAACTGCGGTAAACCTTACCGGATACAAATCATTCAAGTTCACTACTGCTACAAATACAGAAGGTTTGAACCTGAGGGTTACCATTACCAAGGAAGGTGTGAACAACTGGAAGAGTCAATATTCTTACCTGATCACAGGATTGCAGGATGGACAGACTTATCAAATTGGTACAAACGAGTTTAAATCTGCTGATAACACCTTACCGGCTTCAATAGATTTGTCGGATGTTACTTCTGTAGTGTACAACATCGAGAACCCAACCGGTCAGACCATCAGCTTCAATGCTGGTATTGCTAATGCAGCCTTCAGCAAGGTTGACATCACTTACCAAAATTCATTGCAAGCGAAGACTGTTGGCATCAGTCCAAATCCTAACAATGGTACATTCAAGGTAAGCTTTGCAAGTCCTGCCACTACACAATTGCAGTTGACCATCATAGACAATCTTGGAAGGATGATTAGCAGCACATTGGTTAATGCCACAGTTGGTCAGAACAGTGCTTCCATCAACCTGAATCAAGGTTTGAAGAAGGGTCTTTACTACGTTTCATTACAAGGTTCAGGTATTAAATACGATACACAAAAGGTAATGATCCAAAATAAATAGTTGCTCACAATGAATCCTAGGTTATAAATGATAAGTTGAATAAAGCAAAAAGAGGTTGTCCCAGAAAGACAGCCTCTTTTTATTTGATACATTAACACGAAGAAAATATATTGAGTAGCTATCTCCTTAAACTTTTACTTTCAATAAATTCAATATTCACCCACCTTTTGATGAAGCCCTGCCTTCGAGGCAATGTTCTTTTCGGGATAAAACAATAAATGTTATATTAGTACCTTAAATTTGTTTTTATTCTTATTCACGCAGCACACAATCACTAATTAGCATCCCCACTTCATGGAAGATCAGAGTCAGGAAATTATTTTCAATATAGTAATTGGAATAGCAATTGCGTTACTCTTGGTGGGGTTCATTGTTTCTATTTTCTTCTTTTATCAAAAGAAAGAAATAAAACAAGAACGGTTGATGAGGGATTTGAGAGAACGCTTTGAAAGGGAACTGCTGAATAGCCAACTGGAAATGCAAGAAAATACGATGAAGCAAATAGGTGAGGAGCTTCATGATAACATTAAGCAACAATTACTCGTAGTAAGTATGTCTTTAGGATTTTTGCCAGTAGAACCGGACGACCCCTCTTACGAAACAATAAAAGAAAGTAAAACAGAGATTAACAATGTAATAAAGGATATTGCGCAGCTTTCGCATAGTTTGCACACGGATAGGATTTTTCAAGTTGGGTTGCTGGAGTCGATTGATTTGGAAGTGGAGCGACTAAGAAGAATTAAGACCCTTAAAGTAAACTATTTATGCAAGGCTAAGTATAATTATTTTGATGGTCAGACAAATACGTTTATTTTTAGAATTATGCAGGAGATACTTCAAAATGTTTTGAAGCATGCGAAGGCAACAGAACTAAACATAGATGTTTATGAACAGGACGTTACTTTATTTGTGATTAGGATACAGGATAATGGAATTGGCTTTGACGTGAATTCAAATGAAGGACAAAGTAAAACGGGCGGTATAGGATTGACAAATATGCAAAACAGGGCAGATTTGATAAATGCTGATATTAAAATAGAGAGTGAAAAAGGGAAGGGAACTACTGTTTCTTTAGTTTTGCCAATTCCAAAAGAAGAGAGGAGTATAATTAACTAATAGTTTATTTATAAATTAAAATGAGCAAAGAATCGCAGAAAATACAGGTTGCCTTAGCGGATGATCATAAGCTCGTAAGGAGTTCTATGGCGAAACTGGTTGCTTCATTTTCTAACTGTAGTGTTTTGTTTGATGCTGAGAACGGGGAAGAAGTGATGGAGAAATTAAGAAAACATCTAATTCCTGATATTCTACTGCTAGACATAAGTATGCCTTTAATGGATGGTTTTGAGACATGTTTGTGGGCAACAAAGAATTTTCCACAGGTACGTGTAATAGCATTGACAATGAATACCGACGAAAGAAGTATTGTGAAGATGATGCGAAATGGGGCTAAAGGATTTTTATCTAAAAACACCGAAGCGTCTGAGTTGAAAAAAGCGATAGAAACTGTAATGGAAAAGAGTTTTTACTTACCCGAAGAAATGTCTTGGAAATTGGTGACTGGAATGCAAAATGAAGCAAACATGCCAGCACTTCCTAGTGATTTATCAGAAAAGGAGAAAGAATTCTTGATACACGTGTGTACCGAATTACACTACGACCAAATTGCGAAAAAAATGTTTATAAGTCCAAGAACTATCGATGATTATAGGGCAATATTGTACGAGAAATTGAAAGTGCATTCGAGAATGGGATTAGCCATGTACGCCATTAAGAATGGATTGGTGGATTCAATAGAATAATTAGCAAGACCCAAACACTAAACTCAATAACCAATTTACTCAATTGGATTAATAAAAAGAATTACCTCTTCCATGCAATTTAAAGACATAATAGGGCAACAGGGAATAAAGCAACATTTGATAGAAATGATTGAACAAAACCGCTTGAGTCATGCACTGTTGTTTTTGGGTAAGGATGGAAGTGGCGCATTGCCGTTGGCATTGGCTTTTGCACAGTTTGTAATTTGTCAACCGATTGCTTCCCCAGTAGTAGAAGATTTATTTGGTGGAATGTCGGCACTGGAAGTAAAACCTAGTTACCTATCTCCGGAAGAATTGGAAGGACAGGAAAATTTTCAAAGGGCAGAGAAGTTGATGCATTCTGATTTGCATTTCTCCTATCCGGTTATATCCAAAAAGGCAGGCGACAAACCTAAAAGCACTGATTATATCAATGAGTGGCGGGAGTTTATAAAGCTATCCCCCTATAGCAATGCTTACGATTGGTTACAATTTATTGGTGCCGAAAACAAGCAAGGTAACATCACAGCAGAAGAATGTAATGACATCATGCGCCAGCTAAGTTTGAAAAGTTTCGAAAGCGGATACAAGGTATTGGTATTATGGATGCCAGAATACCTTGGTAAAGAAGGCAATAAATTACTTAAACTAATTGAAGAGCCTCCTGCCAATACCCTTTTTATTTTAGTGGCAGAAGATGAGGAGCAAATATTACCTACCATTCTTAGTAGGTGCCAATTGATAAAGATTCCAATGCTGGAAACTAAAGAAATAGAAGAAGCCTTACTTGCTAGAGCCAATGCCTCACCAGAAACCGCTGCGCAGGTAGCGGCAATCTGTGAGGGTAATTATAGGGAAGCATTGCAATTGCTCCAACATAATGAAGAAGATTGGCAGACGCTATTGAAAGAGTGGTTGAATAGTACATTAAGAGGAGGGCCAATAAAGCAAGTGAAGTTTTCAGAAGACATGAGCAAATTGGGGCGTGAAAAACAGAAACAGTTTCTTCGTTATTTCAATCATTTGATTGGGCAAAGTATTCGGATAAAGGTGCTTGGCAACAATGCTTTTGCCATAGCAGAATCGGAAAAGGAATTTGCCTTGCGCTTAAATAAGATAGCATCTGTAAGCCAACAGCAAGCTATTATAGAGGAGTTGGACAAGGCATCCTATTACATAGAAAGAAATGCAAATGGCAAAATGCTTTTTCAGGCACTGACTATCAAAATGTACCACATCCTTCAAAATAAGGTAGTTGTAACAACAGTTTAAATAGTAAGCCTATAAAGGGTTTCTATTGGAATCAATCTTTTCTTTCATTCAAATAATTTTATCATCAGTTATTAA
The DNA here is from genome assembly GCA_025362915.1 of Chitinophagaceae bacterium. Lineage (GTDB taxonomy): Bacteria > Bacteroidota > Bacteroidia > Chitinophagales > Chitinophagaceae > Parasediminibacterium. Next base: position 5,026 of record JANYEU010000043.1, read on the forward strand.
CTTTTCCATGATCCGTGCAATAACCTGTTCCATATTTCACTATTTTTGGAGGCGTTGAAGATTTATAGTTTGGAAATGAATGGACGTATTGGAGATATATCTTAGATAGTTAATAGGTTTTAAGCCTTGGAATATAAATAAACAGCTTTTTTCTGCTATTTGATTGTAGAATACCATGCTGAAAATTGATCAAACAATAGTTTTTTGTTTGGCTAAGTCTAAACCTCTCCTGTTTCTCATTTCCCATCTACAATTTGTGCTTCGGCATCGTGCTTTCGCAAATCTTTGTTTGTGTCTGCATGGTGAAATCTCTAGTTAATGACTTTGTAAAGAAAAAATAATATGGGCTGTGGATCATGTGGAACAGGAAAACCTAACGGTTGCAAGAGCAATGGAGGGTGTAGTACTGGCGGTTGTAACAGAATGAATGTGCATGATTGGTTAGTAAACTTGCCGGTTGATGATAGCGAAAGCCAATGCAGGGTGATAGAAGTGAGTTTTAAAAATGGTAGCAGAAAAGACTTTTTTAGAAATGCCACACTTCAATACTTTGAAAAGGGCGATTATGTAACTGTAGAAGGTGTAAGTGGTTATGACGTAGGAGAAGTAAGTTTATCGGGCGAGCTTGTTCGGATGCAACTGAAAAAAAGAGGATTGAATGAGTTTCATCCAGAAATAAAAAAGGTATTAAGACCAAGTCACGAGAAAGATGTAGAAACCTTTCAAATTAGCAAGGGACGTGAAGCAAAAATATTGTCGAGAAGTAGGGAAATTGCCATTGAACTGAAACTACAGATGAAGCTTTCTGAAATAGATATACAAGCGGATGGTAAAAAAGCCACCTTCTTTTATACTGCCGATGACAGGGTGGATTTTAGGGAGATGATAAAAATGTTTGCCAATGAGTTTAGGCTGAAGGTAGAGATGAAGCAAATTGGCATCAGACAGGAAGCGGCAAAAATGGGAGGCATTGGCAGTTGCGGTCGTGAACTTTGTTGCAGTACCTGGCTTACAGATTTTAAGAGCGTAAACACTACCGCTGCCCGTTACCAAAACTTATCAATCAATCAAACAAAATTAAGCGGGCAATGTGGACGTTTGAAATGCTGTTTGAATTTTGAACTGGATACTTATCTGGATGCATTGCAACATTTTCCGGAAAATGCTGATGTGTTGGAAACCGCAAAAGGCAACGCATTCTTGATTAAGAAAGATATTTTCAAAAACCTGATGTGGTATGTACTTCAAGGTGGCAGCAAACATTATCCTCTCTCCATACAAAGGGCAAAAGAAATAAAGCGTTTGAATGGTCAGGGTATAAAACCTGAAAATCTTGAACCAATGGATTTAACTACAGGAAAAAACAAGGATGTTGAACCAGAATATGCTGATTTGGTTGGGCAAATAACCTTGAAGCCATTGGAGAGAAACAAGGGACGCAGAGATGACCGGAACAGAGGAGGGGATAGACCCCAGGAAAATAGAGGTGGTGGTGACAGAAATAGCAGACCTCAGCAACCTAGGGAAAATAGGGAAGCGAATAGGCCGCAACAAAATAGATCTCCGCAGGAAGGAAGGGAACCGAATGCTCAACCGCAAAGGCCACCTCAAAACAGGAATCAACAAAGACCGCCTCAAAATAATCAACCCCAACTGAGAAGGGATAATACTGGGCAACAACAGCAGAGACCTCCTCAAAACAGGAATCCTCAAAGGCCGCAACAGCCGAGGAAGAACAGAAGTAATAATGGTGGGCAACCGCAAAGGCCTCCTCAACCGGATAGTGATAAGCCTGCAGATAAACCTGCAGAATAATTTAT
>JANYEU010000047.1 GCA_025362915.1 Chitinophagaceae bacterium
GCCGGTAAGCATCCTTACTTATATGGCGCAAGAAGTATTGGGCAGTAATGGACAAATTGCCAACAACTGGACTTGTGCCAACGAACTAAACGTTGCTTACTATAATGTACAGCGTAGTGTGGATGCAACCAACTTCTCAAACATTGGGCGTGTATCTGCAAAAGGAAATGGCAGTTATAGTTTCTTGGACTTGAATGCTGGAAACTACGCCAAATACAAAACCATATACTATCGTTTACAAATTGTTGACAGAGATGGAAGCGTACGATATAGCAAGACAATGAGTGTTCAGTTATCAGTAATCAGTAATCAGTTAACCGTGTTCCCAAATCCAAGTAAGAACTTTATAATTATTAGTGGAAAAGGGGTAAAAGAGATTCGTTTGATTGATAATCTTGGAAGGGAAGTATTGAATAGAAAGGTTTGAACGTGAATGATGCACAACAGAGAATAGACTTTAGGCTTGGTGCAGGCATATATATGGCGCAGATAGTATTGTTAGATGGGTCTGTAAAGAGCGAAAAGGTTGTTGTAGAGTAAGTTTTGTAGGGCTTTGAAGGCTTTTAATCCTCATTATAATTAAAAAATAAAAAAATATTTTACAAATCCCAACCTTTTGCCTTCCTAATAGCGTAGTAGTTGATAGTAGTATATTATTTGAAAGAAAAGTATTACTGAAAACATATTTACACTTGAATTTATGCAGAAGATTTCAACCCTTTTAATTGCTTTCTTACTAATGGGTGTGTTTACCAAAGCACAGTATGTAAATATACCGGATAGTAATTTCAGGGCTTTATTGATTCAAATATATCCTGCCTGTTTTAATAGTTCAAACCAGATGGATACTACTTGTAGTGGGATACTAAAGGAAGATTCTCTGTATTGCTTTCACGATTCAATAAAAGATTTAACAGGTGTGCAATATTTTAAGAGCTTGAAACTATTGGATTGTGATAGTAACCTGCTCTCTACTTTACCTACCCTTCCAAACTCATTGCAATATTTTTTTTGTAGTTATAATCAATTAACGTCTTTACCTGCTTTACCTAAGTTTTTAAAATCCTTATCCTGTGATTACAATCAGTTAACGGCACTGCCAACATTACCAGATTCATTGATAAGTATTTTTTGCGATGAAAATAAAATTCAGAATCTGCCAATACTCCCTGCATCCTTAAGCAGCTTGGTTTGCGCCTTTAACCAAATAAAATCGTTACCATCACTTCCAGCAAACTTGAATACCTTAGACTGTGGCAATAATCAATTGACAGCAATGCCAACCTTGCCAGATAGCCTGCAATATTTCTTTTGTTATGGAAATCAATTGACATCATTACCAACATTACCCAATAAGCTTACTATTTTGGACTTTGAGGGAAATAAAATTTCTGGCTTGCCAGCTTTGCCAGATTCGCTTAATTCATTGTACTGCTACAATAATAGTTTAACCAGCCTGCCGATAAATCTCCCAATAAGCTTAAATTATATTAATGTAGGCTACAATAGCATTTCTTCTCTACCCGCTATGGATTCCTTATATCAACTTCAGTATCTTTATTGCGAGGGCGATAGCAATTTATTATGTCTACCAAGGCTTCCTAATTCTCTAGATTCGTTAAGTGTTGTCGGTACGGGCGTAAGCTGTATTCCTAATAATGGCAGTAATACTAACATCTATCCATCGGGTCTGCCAATCTGCAATCCCATGAATAATGTAAATCAGTGTATTGCATTTCCAGTTATAAAAGGAAAGGTATTTTATGATAACAATAGCAATGGGATAAAAGATAGCGATGAATTCTATATACCCAATATACCTGTAACAATGGGTACTGGCGAAACTTCTTACACCAATGGTGAAGGAAAATACCTTCTTACTACAACAGATACGGGCTATTTTACGCTAGCTACCATTTTACCTTCATTTTATAAAGCTGTACCAAATAGTATTAGTTTTAGTTTTTCTTCATTTGAGCAACAAGTTACCCTTCAGGATATTGCCATTCAACCAAATGGGATAAAAGATAGCTTAGGTATCAGTATCATTCCTTGGCAAAACGCAGTCCCTGGTAGAAAGATTGCCTTATACTGTTGCCTATAGAAATCTAGGTACTGTAAGTAGTGAGGATGCCATCAGGTTTATATACGATACCAGTAAACTTATTTTAGATTCCGCATCTGTGCCTCTTATAAGCAATAGTGGGAATACACTTGTTTGGGTGGATACGGTAAGTGCTGGTTATTTAGGAAACAAGTATTTCCATAATGGATACAAATACCCTTATTTTTTGTTTAGCGTAAAGCCAAGTGCGGTAATGGGTGCTACGTTGCAGTGTTCTGCAACCATTACATCCCCTACAACCAATGCATCTGCCAGTGATAATAAAATCATTAGGGCTAGCTATGATCCCAATAGCAAAGAAGCTACGCCCCAGTTGACCACTACTCAGGTGGCCAATGGCAATGGGATAGATTATACCATCCATTTTCAGAATGTAGGTACAGACACTGCAATAAATATTGTGATAACAGATTCAATCAGTTCGCTTTTAAGCACATCTGTGTTTCAATCAGTTGCCAATCCACTGAATGGCCTCATTACCATAGGCAGCAGTTATATTTTAATCCAGTTTTTAAACGTAAACTTGGTGGATAGTAATGTTAGTCAATTGAATAGCAATGGTTTTATAAAATTTAAGTTGCGTCCGCAACCGTCGGTTGCTGTTGGGACGACTATTAATAATGCCGCCTCAATTAAGTTTGATGCAAACGGGGAAATAGTAACTAACACTGTCACAACACTAATTACCGATTCTACATTACCTGTAAGAATCATCAGCTATCAATTGAAACAGATAGATGGAAGTAAAATTCAGGTTGAGAATCAATGGACAACAGCAAACGAACAGAATACAGGTTATTACAATGTACAAAGAAGTATAGATGGAACTTATTTTACAACCATAGGTAAACTAGTTTCAAAAGGAAATGGAGCAAACACATATCAGTTTATAGACCCATCCCCTCCAAATGGAATAAACTACTACCGCTTGCAAAGTGTCGATAAAAATGGGGTTTCCTCATTCAGTAAAATAGTAGCAATCCAATTATCATCTATCAATTATCAATCTACCCTAATCCGGCAAGGGACTTTATTATGATAAAGGGGAAAAACATCAAAGAAATAAACATACTTGATAATGTGGAAAGAGTGGTAGCGACAAAAAAAGGATTGAACTTTTTGAATGAACAAAACAAGGTGGAATTTAAATTAAGCCCAGGAATTTATATAGCACAAACATTAATGACAGACGGCAAAATAGGTAATGAAAAATTTGTTGTGCAATAAGCTAATGTAGGAATAATATGACAATTTATAAAAGGATGGAAACAGATACAGATATTATGGACGAGACAATAGAAGTGAGTTGCGCGTATGGAGTAATGATAATAAAGAGTCTGCCCAGCTAGTATGCCCTAAATGCGAAAAAGAACACAGCTTAATATTAACTACAAAATAAAAAAAATGAAAAGATCATCTCTCTTATGTACGTCATTACTGATTGTAATGTTTGCGAATGCACAAACAAGCCTCAACCAAGGTTTAATGGCGTGGTATCCTTTTAATGGCAATGCTAACGACAGCAGCGGCAATGGCAATAACCCATCTTTTAACAATGCCAAACTAACTACTGACAGATTTGGCAGACCAAACGGTGCCTACGAATTTGATGGAACAACAAGTTATATGCAGATACCAAATAGTGCCAGTTTGAATACTACCAATAAACTTTCTTACAGTGTATGGGTAAAGGTAAACGTGTATTACAAAGGTGCTTGCCATGGCAATGTTATTTTGAGTAAAGGAATAGCTACCGCAACGGGTATATACGATTTATTTTTGGACGACGGTCCATTTTCAAATTTTCAGAACTGTAATGTTTCGCAAGTAGATACTGTACACGAATCTTTTTATTCTGCTGGTGTAATTACCAAAAGTCCTTTTATAGAAAAAAATATTTGGTATCATGTTGTGTATACTAATGATGGAGATAGTGCAAGAATGTACATTGGTGGTAAATTAATTGGCACGGCATACTCACCACAAACTTTTACAAACACTTCTGATTTAGTATTTGGCAAAAACTATCAACCAAACATCTATTGGTTAAACGGCGCATTAGACGATATACGTATATATAATAAAGTATTGAGTGCAGCTGAGGTAGATAGTTTGTACAATTACCAACCGAAGGCTGATTTAAACCTTGGCTTGATGGCGTGGTATCCTTTTGATGGGAATGATAAAGACACAAGTGGGAATCATAACGACCCTACATTTGATAATGCAAAGCTAACAACTGACAGGTTTGGCAATGCAAATAGTGCTTGTGAATTTGATGGAGCAAGTGGCTATATTAAAATTCCTAATAGTGCCTCATTGAATACAAACAATCAACTAACCATCAGCCTTTGGACAAAAGTAAATGGCTATAACCTCGGACAATGCGGTGGTAACTTCTTATTGAGCAAAGGAACAGAAGCAACTCCAGGCGTGTATGAAGTAGTTCTTGGTGTTGCCCCTTATGGTAAATATAAGAATATTGATTTCTGCTCTAATCCAATAGATACAGCACATGAAATATTTGAAGGTGGAGGCTTGGTTTCTTATAATGACAGTACTCCTACAATAGGTAAAGATCAATGGTATCATGTTGTTTTTTTGTACAAAGGAGATACCTCTTATATATACTTGAACGGCAAATTAGCATCAGTAGGTTATGTACCTAAAACTTTTACTGATGCTGCTGATTTATATTTAGGCAGATATGATATTTCATCTAGCCTTCCTTATTTCTTTAAAGGGGCTTTGGATGATATTAGAATTTATAATAGGCCACTAAGTAAAGGAGAAATTGATAGTTTATACAATTACAAACAAAAACCAGATTTAAACCTTGGCCTGATAGCGTGGTATCCATTTGATGGAAATGATAAGGATAGTAGTGGCAATAAAAATAATCCAACCTTTGATAATGCAAAGCTAACAACAGACAGGTTTGGCAAAGCTAATAGTGCTTACTCCTTTGATGGAGCTTCTACTTTTATGCATGTGCCTAATAGTTCAACCTTAAATGCTGGAACACAGTTAACTATGAGTTTATGGGTGAAACCAAAAACTTTTTATAAGGGTCAATGTGTAGGAAACTATGCCATTGCAAAAGGTTCACAATCGCAACAAGGCGTTTATGATGTAGTTTTTGGAAATGCACCTTATGGCATAGCAAAAAACATTGATTTCTGTAATACCGCTGTTGATACCAGCCATGAATCTTTTTATGGTGCAGGAATAGGAAGTATAGACAGTGCCTCCACCTATTTAAGTACCAACAAATGGTATCATGTAGTGATGATATATGATGGAACAAAATCGTACATGTACGTGAACGATAAACTAACATCAATAGGAATAGCTGCAACAACCTTTACAAACACGGCAGATTTGTATATTGGGGCTTATCAAAATCTTACTTATTGGCTAAATGGCGATTTAGATGATACAAGAATATATAATAGGGCAATCAGCAAAATAGAGGTTGATAGTCTCTATGGCAATCCAAGCACCATTCTTCCTATTACCCTACAATCATTTACTGCAAAAGCAATAACCCTACATTATACAAGCATACAAATTGCAACCACAAATGAAACAAATGCTGCTTCAATAGATATTGAAAAAAGTTATGATGGCATCAACTTCGCCAAAACCGGTAGCCTAACTGCTAAGGGCAATGTGGTTACAAATCAATATAGTTTTACTGACAAGGCAGATCCTGCTGCCGCTGTGGCATATTACCGTTTGAAGCTAATAAACAAAGATGGTACCTACCAATACAGTACAATTATCAGTGTTCAGTTGCTAGTAACCAATAATCAAATTTCAATTTATCCCAATCCTGCCCAGAAGTTTATTATGGTAAATGGAAAAAACATTAAGCAAGTAAACATCCTAGACAATTTAGGAAGAGTGATGGTAACTAAAAAGGGACTTAGTAATACAAGCAGTCTCAACAAAATAGAATTCAATCTTAACTAAGGCATTTATATAGCACAATTACTTACATCAGATGGCAAAACAGTCAATGAAAAGTTTGTAATACAATAGGCCGTTATCCCTTTGCCCTTAAAGGTATTTGAAGACTCCCAAAATGCATATTAACCCAAAACCTATTACCAACCAGTTGGGTTTAATACCCCAACTGGTTTAAAAAAAGAAGTCATGAAAAATAGATATAACCTACCGCTGTTACTTATGCTGTGCCTGATGGCATTTGCTTGTAAAAAGAATATTACGAGTGACTCAGCTGCAATAAATAATTTATTTACTGATACGGTTCCTGCCATCAAACTTAATGAGCCCCAATTGCTTTCATTTAGCAATGGCAATAATGCCTCTATTGTTAAATGGAGAGTTTTTCCAAACAGCAATTATTCCATTAGTACGGCGGGCATATATGCTTCCCTATTGTTCAGAAAGGCGGGAGTTTATAGTGTATCTGCGAATTTAAACAACACTCAAGCCACTTATATAATTACCGTTTCTGATAGTTTTTATAGCGATTTGGATAGTGGCTTTAGCTTAAGGGCATCAAAAATAGTAAATGTATTGCCAAACGAGGCCGTTGGGTTTACTGTAAACAATTCACCAAATTCTAGTGGTTTTGTCTGGACAACCACTGGAAATATAAGCTCGGCCAATACGGCAAGCAACCCCGCTTTCTTTGGTTTTGGTAGCGGATCTACCGGTACTGTAACATTGATGGTTGGCAATCAAACTAGAAGCCGCACGATATGGTTGGCAAATCCATTAGTCAATAATCCATCTATTGATACAGTTCCTTTTATTTTCTTCGATAAATTAATCATTACCCCTTCCGTACAAAAGGATGGCACAGGCAATAAGTTTTTGATAATTACCGCCAATACTGGCTATAATTATCAAGGCAGCACAGATAGTATATTAAATATTCTGGAAACTACTGGTCAAGAATTTACTGTAAATTACGGCGGAGTTGTAATGGCTTCTGTGCCAAGTGCCAATGCGAAACCTGCTTCTTGTAGCAATATTATAAAAAACATGAGTGTTGGTGCACATGCCTTTAGGATTAATTTTGGCGATGACACCTATACAGGAACAGTTACTTTGAGCGCATCAGGAACTTATACTTTTAATTGGGCAAACAATAATGAGGTTTCTATTTATCCGTTGGTGGTTCAGTAATACTTTTGATTTGAATAATAAAAGATGATTCAATCAAATATAATATTGGTATAACTTTGAAAGGGAAATACAATTGAAATTAATTAATTTTTATCAGTCAATCATCCTTAAAACTAGGCCATTGTAAGAGAACACTTGGTAAAAGAAGAAATAGATTTTACAAAAGAAGAAGAAGACTTGACAAAAGAAGGAACAGATTTTACAAAAGAGGAAAGCGATTTTACCAAGGAAGGAGTTACCTTGGCAAAAGAAAATGCGAAATAATGTTCCTGGTGCGTCCAGATTTGGGTGCGTATGAACATAAAAGAAGAATTTGACAGACAACTTAAACATATTGCTTAAAGGGTGTATCAGGTATGATAGGCTTAGTCAGGAGAAACTGTATCAACAGGTTTACCCCGACCTGTTTGCGTTGTGCCATAAATTTTTTGATGATGAACATGATATTCTTACCGCATTGAATAACGGAATGATGAGTGTGTTTAATAATATTGAAAAATATGATACAAGAAAAGGCGACCTATATGGATGGATTTATAGCATAGTTCGCAATGCGGCTATTTCTGTAGTACGCATAAAAAACGAGAAATGATAACGAATGAATTAGTGGGGGATATGCAGTTGGAAGCAAGCGTAAACCCCCTGAGCGACTTTGATGAAGAAGTGATTTTGTCCTTTTTATCAACTATGAGTGCAAGTACACGGGCAGTATTTAACCTATTTTACATTGAAGGATTCTTGATAAAAGAAATATCCCAGTGCTTGGATATGAAAGAAGGAACAGTGAAATGGCATTTGAGCGAAAGCAGGGCTAAACTGAAAACAAATTTTTATGGACAGTTAAAATATGGTGTCTATGCAAAATAATTTTGAAAATACAAAAGAACAAGGAGGCACACACCCATCCGTTTCATTCGAAAAAGCTTGGGCTAGTTTACAGCCACAACTAGACATAGAAGCAGAAAGAAGAAAGAAAAAAAGGAGACGGGTTGTTTTCTTTTGGCTGAGCTTGATTGCTATTTGTTTAGTGTCAGGATTAGTTTATAAGAATGGGAATACTGGGGGCAATGGCATTGTGGGTAAAACCAATTTACCAAAAGTGTATGTTAAACCTACTTCGCCAATTGTAAACATTGTTCCAATACTCATCATTACAGGAACAATGTTTACAATTGGCGAAGTAGGTTTAACATAC